>CAMNNN010000034.1 GCA_946545505.1 uncultured Clostridia bacterium | reverse complement strand
TGTATCATTCCATCCCTTCTATGAGTTACACAACCTGCCAAAAAGTGAACATTCATGTCAAATAAATCATACTTGCTTATAAGAACCTTAGTCGTGTTAAGCATCCTCATCCTCTTGGAAGGTGTAATCGATCTTAATGGATCGGCATACAATGTCCCCTCAAGTCTCGACTTAACCTCCACCACATAAAGGTCACTTCCCTTCATCATAACGACATCAAGTTCCCCCATGTTATGTACAGTAAAGTTTCTTACAAGAAATCTGTATCCTTCTGATGCCATCTTCCTGATAACAGCATCTTCAGCCTCATTACCTATGACCTTAGTCTGTCTCAATTATCTTCCCTCCTGTGTTAGAATGATTCCATGCCTATAATCAACCTTGCCGTAACCGATTCCACGAATAACGTACTGAAGCAAATGGCACATGACGGGGCCCCTTCCGGGACCGTGGTAACTGCCGATTGTCAGACTGCGGGTAAAGGCAGGCTGGGAAGAACATTCGCATCTCCCGCCGGCAAGGGTATCTATCTTTCTTATCTGATGCGTCCGTCAACCGATATGGAGCTTATCAGTACCATCACGTGTTATGCTGCCGTTGCTGTTGTAAACGCGATCTATACCGTATGCGGCATCAGGCCTTCCATCAAGTGGGTCAACGACCTTCAGATCAACGGCAGAAAAATCTGCGGAATCCTTACAGAGATGACCGGCGATGCCGTTATCATCGGAATCGGAATCAATGTAAACGACGCCCCCGAAGATCTTCCCGAACAGATTCGCAGTTTCTCATCTTCAATACGCATGGAGATGGGGCTTGATCAAGATATCCCCAGGCAGGCCATAATCGATGCTCTAATCGAAGAACTCGACAAGATCAACGACACATTTCCCGCTTCTCATAGAGAATACCTGGCTGCATACAGAAGCCTGTGCTCCACAGTAGGCCTGAATGTCAGCGTAGTTTCCGCTCATAACCACACCTCCGAGGTTCCGCGTCCGGGCAAGGCCATAGGTATCGGTGATGACTTCAGCCTGCGTGTGCTTTTCGAGGACGGGCATGAAGAGAGTTTAAGCAGCGGCGAAGTCTCCGTCAGACGCATATAAGATCACGTATACCGTTAAACTTCGCTTCTCCGATACCCGTCACATTCATTATGTCTTCCACCCTCTCGAAATGATTCTGCTCGCGGTATTCGAGTATCGCGTTGGCCGTAACCTGTCCGATTCCGGGGAGCGACATAAGCTGCTCCAATGAAGCCGTGTTTATGTTGACAAGTCCGCCTTCCTGCTGAACGGCGCCGGAATCCCCGTCTCCCCACACGACCTGATCTTCGGTTCGAAATATCGGGGATGCATCACACTCCTCACCTTTCTCGGGAATATAGATCGATAGATTGGAATCTATTATGTAGACAAGGTTTACGCGGCTTAAGTCCGCATTATCTGTCAGTCCGCCCGCGAGAGTAACCACATCGTTGATTATGGCACCCGCCTCTATCTCGTAAACTCCGGGATAATACACAGCCCCGCAGATGTAAACATCTATCAGGGGCTGTGTAATTACCGTCTCGGTTATATATGTTGTCTCTATAGCCGGTTCCATATCGGTCATAACCGTTATCTGTCCGGTCTGCTCTCCTTTTACAAAGCCGTCGAACGTTCCTGTCAGGAACAGCTTATAACACATACTTATCAGCGTTATAAGGATGAATGCGGCGATGTAAACGGGAGTTTTATTAATCCGTTCACCGTGTCTTCTGTTCATAGTTCACCTTTATGATAAGAAAGACGCGGTCAGTATCCTATGAACGAATTCTTATTACTTCTTCTCCCAGAGGCTCTCAAGATCGTAAGATGCTCTGATCTCAGGATGCATGACATGAACCACTATGTCCTTAAAATCGATAAGGATCCACTTATCACCGGATTTTCCTTCAACATGATCAGCCACGATCTGATCCTCTGTCTTCAGGATATATTCCACCTCATCTGCCAAAGCCTTGATCTGTGTTGTGGAATTACCGGTAGCGATAATGAAATAATCTGCCAGTGTAGTCTTATCAGCTACATCGATGACCTCGATGTCAGAGCCCTTCTTGGACTCGAGGATGCCTACGATCTTATTGGCTAATTCTTCTGTTGTCATGTCTTTCTCCTTCTTAGGAACTTCTGTATCTATTTTATCATAACGCCCGGTTACAGCCCGAGGTCGTTCATAAAATCAATCGTTATTGGATGGATCTGCTGACCGCGTGATTCAAATTTTTTCTTAACCGATTTGACGCACATCTTAAGCGCCTCATCGATATCTGTCTTTGCAAGTATCCTCTCTCTCGTAAGATCCGCATATGTCCTCGAAGGTTCGAGTTTATCTGCAAGATAAACGATCTTATCAAGCAAAGTCATACCGCCCCTTCCAGTAGTGTGATATGTAATGGCATCAAGGATCTCCGGATCCGTGATATTGAACTCACGCTGTGCCATTACCGCACCTGCCGGAGAATGAATAAGCTTCTTATCAAGGAACAGATCACCGGATCTCTCCTTAGCCATCTGAAGCTGCAGTGCCTCATCAAGCTCCTTCGCACAATCATGAAGTTCACCTGCGATAAGCGCCTTATCACACAATGACTTATCGTAGATACCGGCATACTTCAAGCTCAATATTCCGACATTAAGAGTGTGCAATAGCCTCTTCTGCCCGAGAAATCGATAAAGCTTGATGGCATCTTCTCCAAACTTCTCGACAGCTTCATCTGACGCCAAATTCAGAGGATCAACCTCAGGATACAGATCATGAGTCTTAATGAATTCTTCAACGAACTTTGGTGTATCGCTGAAGTCTTTATCTTTCCTTATCTCACTTGATGCAGCCTCGATACCATCGATCTCGAATACATCGATATCAGGTACAAACCCGAACACATTCTCAAGTCTTATGATCTCCTTATTAACATCTACGCCGTCACCGGGTCTTGATGCTATAAGAAGTCCCGCTATCTTAAGGATCTCATCAGCTTTATGCCACTTCTCGAAAGTGGGAAGCACATCAGACCCCGAGATCCAGTAGAAAGTGTGATTCTCTTCCGCCTTAGACCCCTTTATCCCATTCGCCTTAAGGAAAGCTCTAATATAAGTGGCTTTGGAAATCTCCTTGATGGTCGTCAGTGTAAAACTTGTGCCCGAATATGTAAGCTCTATATCGCTCACGAAGACATTGCGGCCTTTGAAGTCTTCTTCCACCGCGCCCTTCGTCATGTAATAACGGTACGGGGCAGCCGTAACGTTCCTTCCTGACTTAAAAGGATTTCTTCCTGACGGAATCACGATAACGGCATCAACTATACCGCTTCTTAAAGCACCGTCTATAAGCGATTCATGCCCTTTATGGAAAGGATCGAACGAACCCCCGAGCAGACCGATGTTCATTTATCAGCCGAGTGTCCTTCCGATATCATGGCGGAAATGCATATCCTTGAAGGAGATCTTCGCTACGCCCTCGTATGCACCGTCGATAGCCTCGTCGAGAGTATCTGCCTCATCGTAAACGCACAGAACACGTCCGCCGTTTGTAACGAGCCTGCCGTCCTTCAATGCTGTACCGGCCTGGAAAACAATCTTGCCGCAGGTATCGATACCAGTGATCTCATAGCCCTTGGCATAGCTCTGCGGATATCCGCCGGATGCCATAACTACAACGCAGGAACACTTATTCTTCCACTTGAACTCGATCTGGTCGAGTTTACCGTCAATAACTGCATCAACTATATCGAGGAGACTGTTCTCGAGAAGAGGCAGAACTGCCTGTGCCTCAGGATCGCCGAAACGTGCATTGTACTCGACGACCTTAGGACCTTCAGGAGTAAGCATAAGACCGAAGTAGATAACTCCCTTGAACGGTCTTCCCTCTTTCTTAAGAGCTTCAACCGTAGGAGTGATTATCTCGTTCTGGATTCTTGCCTTGAGTTCATCAGTCATATCGGCACCGGGTGTAACAGCACCCATACCGCCCGTATTGAGGCCCTCATCATGGTCGTAAGCTCTCTTGTGATCTCTGGAAGATACCATCGGAACACATGTGTTGCCGTCAGAGAAAGCAAGCACCGTCAGTTCGGGACCTGTCATGCATTCTTCGATAACGATCGTGGACCCGGCATTACCGAACTTCTTATCTTCCATCATGTCCTTAACGGCCTGCTTAGCCTCATCGAGATTCTGGGCAATGATAACGCCCTTACCGAGGGCCAGACCGTCACACTTGATAACGATAGGCATAGGCTGTGTCTCTAGATAATCGAGAGCCTTCTGCTCGTCATCGAAGATCTCATACTTAGCAGTAGGGATCGAATACTTCTTCATAAGCTGCTTGGAGAAAGCCTTGGAGCCCTCGATAATCGCAGCATTAGCCTTAGGGCCGAAGCTTCTGATGCCGGCTTCTTCAAGCTTATCGACCATACCCATCGCGAGAGGATCGTCAGGTGCAACGAAGACAAGATCAAACTGCTCTTTCTTCGCATACTCGACCATGCCTTCAATATCAGTAGCTTTAATATCAACGCATGTAGCGATAGAAGCGATACCGCCGTTACCGGGAGCACAGTAAAGTTCCGTTACTCTGGGATCCTGCTTGAGCTTCCAGCAAATTACGTGCTCTCTTCCACCGCTGCCAACTACTAATACTTTCATATCTTGTGCCTCCGTGAGGTATTTATTTTCCAGATGGTATTGTACCACATTAAGCCGTTCAGACGGGCTCCCGACCTTCCTTAAACAAGGTCATCATCTCGTTCGTCAGACTAAAGTCATCGGGCTGAAGGACAACATTCTCTCTTCTGACCCACTCGGCCACCGATAATTCACCTTCGTCACGGGTAATCTTATCCGTACCGTCAAGTTCGCAGTAGAACCCTGCCAGGATATCATCGACTACGCCCCAGGGCTGAGACTTGTAGTATCTGATGTTCTTCACATGAAGTCCTGTCTCCTCCATCGCCTCTCTCGCGACAGTCTCCTCGAAGGTCTCTCCTATCTCAGTAAAGCCTGCGATAAGAGCATAATAGGGGACATCACTTCTGCCGTTATACTTGGTAAGAAGGATCTCATCCTCTTCACGTGTCTCGCCTCTTTTAATGAGACCTACGATAACGGCAGGCACTACTCTCGGATAGATGATATTGCCGCACTTTCCGCATACGATCGCACGCTCGGTCCTGCTTCTTCTCGTGAAAGCACCGCATCTGCCGCAGTACTTGTTATTCAGATACCAGGAACTCAGCTGCTTGGCAGTAAACGCCTCGAAAACACTCTTCTTCGGGATGTCTTCCTTCTTCCTGAAATCCCTGATCTTCATATAGAAAGTGTCATCAGGAGCCTCTACGACCTCATCTTCTGCAAGGAATACGGTATCTTCATCCATTGAGAAAAGATATGTGAGAGTCGAAGGTGTGCTCTTAAACTCGGAAAGCCTCGGGAAAGGCTTTCCTTCTTTCTTCGTGAGAATCTTACCTTCCCGGTCGAAGTGAATTACGAGGCTCTCGGCATCAGCCTCGAGCCCCGGATTATATGTGTTCTTAAGTTTGTGTGGGTGTATATCCTGTAACATACGAAAATTATACCTTTACGGCGTTCTGACGGCAATAACCACACGTCTCCCGTTCACATGAGTGTATTCGCATGTTACCAGAAGCAAATACTGTCTTCCTGTGGTGTAATCCCATGTACCTTCGACCTTTGAAGCTGTATATATCTGTCTTAAGAACTCAGACTCACTGTCAGCACTGTCGAAGTTACTCCAGCCGAAATAAGTAAATTCTTCTGAAGGAACTTCAACATCAATTACCGATATAACTTCATATGATCTGACTCCTTCAGTCGTATCTAATACTATCTGACCATGCTCATGGAAGAACTCCTCATTCTCGAACTTCGACAACTCGGCAAACATGGTTCCATTGCTGTTGTTATGAGCAAACACTTCGACAATGTCATCATTAAGATTCGCGGAAAGCCTGATGAAAGGACACCCGGATCTGTCCATATCCCCTCTGAAGTTATGAGTCAGATAGTAATAACTGCCGTTCGAATCCGTTCTATCCCTCATAACAGGATAGTCAATATTCGTTCCTTCAACAGTCAGAAATCCTACCAGATCGGTATACTCAGAGTGCATCTCATCTATATGGTCAGATTGACTGCCGTGATATCTTCTTGCTTCATGCATATACATTTGTCTTGACCGAAGTCCTTCCGGACCGCCGTTTGCCCCCAGCATAAAAAAGAACATCGATACTCCGAACACCAAGCCTTCAACGCCTGCCAGAAGTCTTATATTCAGCATATCTTCTCTCCTTTTTCTTACCGGGCACCAAATACCAGACTGCAAACGCACCTGCACCGATCAGAAGTGTCTTTATTCCCTTATCCTTATATTCGCCGGTACTGATG
This sequence comes from uncultured Clostridia bacterium, assembly GCA_946545505.1. GTDB lineage: Bacteria > Bacillota > Clostridia > Saccharofermentanales > Saccharofermentanaceae > Saccharofermentans. The sequence continues at coordinate 3,628 of CAMNNN010000034.1, read as the reverse complement.
ATACCCGTCTGAGGCATAAACGTTATGGTCTGGGACAACTCATTCCAGTCACAGTGAGACTTTACAAGACTTCCGGTGCCGTTGTCATATACCTTCTCGAACACGACCAGTTTCTCAACCAGATAATCAGACCCGTCGAATACGATTGTTACATCAACACTTCCGACTGATGACTCCGGACAGAATACAGTCGAGCAGTGTGCATCCGATTCACCTGTAACACAATTCATAAGGTCTGTCTCCAATCTGTACTCCAGTCCGGGTACAAGCCCTTCATAGAAAACCGTATCAGTTACTGTTATTTCTCTTGCAGGTGCCACTGATCTGCTTCCGTCCGGGCCTGCCGCAGATGATTCGAGACTGATTAGACTAATTGTCTGGTCCTGATCTTCAATATCGGCATGCATACTGACAAGAACTCCCGGGGAAGAATACATTTCTTCGAATACCACAAGTTTATCTATCCTGTTTGCATATATATGCAAAGCATCTACTACAAAAGTCACATCGATGTACCCTGATGATTCTTCAGGAACAAATGTCGTCTGAGCCTTTACCTCCCGTCCATTCTGAATCAGCGCACCGGATTCGGTTACCTGCCCTTCTTCATCAAGTACTGCATACTGAATATTTCCTACAACCGTATACTCAACTCCCGGTATAAGATTGTCATACCAGACACGGTCAGTAATCAAAGCAACCGGCGCTTCGGGCAGCACACTGCCGCTCTCAGTAAATGCAGTCGTATGAATCTGCGGTATCTCTATACTTTGAGAATTATTTTCCATAGAGAAATCCCAATGATGAGCTATAGGTTTCCAACCTATTCCGCCGTTGGAAAAGATTGTTTCGCATACTATCAGTTTGTCATATCGAAGATCCGACAATACTCTCGAATCGAATGTAAATGTCAATTCGATTGAACCATCCTGTTCAGTAGGAGTGAAAACAGATGTGGCTGTCGCCTGAACATCTCCCAACACATCAGATACCGGACCGCTGTGTATATAGCCTTCTTCATCCGTGTATACCCAGTAAAGTACCCCCTGGACCATATACTGTCTCCCGTCGACCAGCAGATTGTCATAATACACTTCATCAACAATCCTCGCTCTCTGGCCGTACGAGATTACGGTGCGCCCGTTAGCGTCAGGAGACGTATCAGGACAATAGGCATTAGTCCTTATCGAGGGGACAAACAATGTTTGAGCAAGATCTTCAATATCAGCATGACGCATAACTCTGGCAGTACCGTAATAAAGGTCCTCGTAAGATACCATAGTCTGTCCGCGGAATCTGTTCGTATTGATAATATACGTTACATCCACATAACCCTTGTGTTCCGTAGGAACAAAAGTTGTCGAAGGATTCAATACTTCTCTTGAATCAGAACCCGTAACAGCTCCTTCGTCTACAGCATTGCCGTCTTCATCATAACCGAGAATATGCATGGTTCCCGTCATTGTATATTCGACACCGGGCTGCAGACCCTCGTAATAACAATGATCAACAATCACAGCATATCCGTCTCCGTCAGGCCCCATAGATGCCACTTGAGACAGTGTCTGATTATCGTAAACACCGGTCTCCACCTTACCTACACGTACAGTCTGTCCTCCATCATCAATATCTTCATGAACGGCAACAGGACCGTCATCATACCACTGATGATACGGAGTCATATCAGAATCCGATGTAAAGTCCATCTGTTCAAAGCAGACGATATCTACAGGAGCATTGAGCTGCCCGGATTCAACAAGTCTCATAAGTCTGTCTGTATCAAGATGGAAAGACACTTCGACACTTCCTTCAGAAGCATCAGGAGTAAAGACAGTCTGTCCGGTCACCTGCCGGCCTTCTTCATCAAGCAACGGCATTCCGGTTTGCTTAAGCATGATAACTCCGGTCATAATGTACTCTATCCCCGGGATCAGATTCTCATACGTTACGGTATCAATCAATTCAACATCCGTATCAATGTGAGCAATGTGAGATACCGTAGTCTCATCCATGAATGAAGTATGGATTGAAGGTCTGACATTATAGACTGTAGCCTCATATTCATCGGGCGTAAATCCGGATACGGAAGTATCCCTACCATCGATAACTATACATACTTCGTTTCTGAACAAAGTCGGCTGTCCGTAATCATCCAAACAGAAGTATCCGTCCGGCAAACCTGTCTCCACGACGATATAACTACCGGATCTTAACTGAGATGACACATAGCACCCAAAACCCTGATTCCATACACATTGAGCATCAACAAGTCCGCCGGCAGCATTACTGAATGTGCTGGCTACCGAATCTACGCCTTCTGTATAAGCACCGTTAAGGTCAACATCCTCATATATCGTGAATTGCGCATTATGAATACCGGCACCGGTATCGGCATCAATCTTATAGAGCATTACCTGTGCCGTGTATGGTATATCATGCACCTTAGCAGTTCCATTCTCAGCGTACTGATTACCCTGTAAAGATATACTCAGTATCGACTCATTAAGATAGTAGTCAAAAGGTGCAGTAATCTCACGGACAAGATATTCAGTCGGATAATTCTTCGCAGACAAACCATTGATACGCCCGTCAGAGTTTATACATTCGGGAAACCGGGAGATTATCATATCGTAATCAAGAATATACTGAATCTCAACATGTCCGTCACGGTCATCATCCGATACGGTATCAAGGAGTCTGTCTGAAGCATCTATCCTTCCGTTCTCATTCACATCAACCCACAGTTCAAACTCCGCAGCATAAGGGCCTATATAACCTTCAATGACAGATGATGTCCAACCATCAAGCTTATCTATACCGAAGTTAAGACGGATGTAAGGTGTATCGACACATTGAAGAACTGATCTGTACCCGTTGTCCTCAGTACATACTGCGCTTAAAGCCGCACTGTTCAGATAGAAGCCGTCAGGCGCCGCAGATTCAGTCACAAGAAAATGCGTCGGATAATCGGAATATTCAGTTATATCGGGATACACATCCTCCAATAAATACCTGAATCTTACTTTACCGTCTCTGTCGGTATCCGCCTCTTCTCCGATAAACAGGTCTTCCGAATCGATAATCCCATTCAGGTTTACATCCTGATAAAGTGCAAAAGAAATATCTGTCCCGCCTGAATATCCGGACAGAACCAAGCCGGTCGATTCATCAATTTTCTCGACTGTTATGTTAAGCCTGTACTGTCTGTTCGATATTGATACCTGGGCAGGGGTATAATGTGAATCTTCTCCTATGTGTACGAGTTTACGGAAATAATCTGTTACGCCATCGCCGTCTGCATCGTAAGCTTCCCAATTCTCAGGAGTCTGGTAATCTGAGATTATACTGTTACCTTCCGAATCCTCTATGAATTCATAAACATAATAGTCTCCGTATGGCAGATTACCCATAGCAGATTGACCTGTTATGTGCCTTCTTACTCTATTCCACGATCCGTTCGTCTTTTCTGCCGCTGTTTTCCAATAATCCCAGTCAACCGCATATACACTATAACCATTCTCATCTTCAGAAGGCGGCATAGAAGATATTGTTCCGTTTCCGAGGACGTAACCCATTGTTGAAGGATCGGCACTATGGACTTCGAATCTCACCCCTTCTACACCATTCC
>CAMNNN010000033.1 GCA_946545505.1 uncultured Clostridia bacterium | reverse complement strand
ATACGACATGCGAGGATAATCTTAAGAAGGTAGCGGCCCTTGCCCATAAGTATGAGGCTCCCGTCTTCGTCCATATTTCAGAGACCCAGGCTGAGGTGGAAGGCTGTAAGGAGCGCTACGGAGTAACACCCGCGGTCCTTTTTGACAAGCTCGGCATATACGACTTTGGCGGCGGCGGATTCCACTGCGTATGGTTTACCGATGAGGACAGGGAGATATTTAAGAAGAAGGGTCTCTGGTCTGTATTCAATGCATGCTCAAACTTGAAGCTTGCGAGCGGTATCACACCTGTATACAAGTTCATTAATGAGGATATGAAGATCGCCATCGGAACGGACGGCGCAGGCTCCAACAACAGCCTTTCGATGTTCCGTGAGATGTATCTTGATACTGTGCTGTCTAACGTTCTTACGGATAATGCGGCAGCGGTCGATCCGTTTAAGATCCTTAAGGCAGGAACTTCAGGCGGCGCTCTTTGCATGGGCCTTACGGACTGCGATGTTCTTGCACCGGGCAAGAAGGCAGATATCATTATGATCGATATGGACAAGCCTTCCATGCAGCCTGAGAATAATGTTGTAAGTAATATTATCTACAGCGCAGATAACTCATGCGTTAAGATGACTATGATCGACGGCCGTATTCTCTATGAGAACGGCGAGTTTACAACAATTGACTTTGACGAGACGCGTAAGAAGTGCGCTGAATTACTGTCGCAGTTATCCTGATCATGAAGCGTGTCCTCGGATACTTTCGGCATTATAAACTCAAGTCAGTTTTAAGCCCTGTATTTAAGCTGTCTGAGGCCGCGTTCGAACTGATAGTCCCTCTTGTTATTGCCGATATCATTGATAACGGAATACCTGCAGGAGACAGGGACTATATAGTAAGAAGAGTACTGTTGCTGTTCCTTTTCGCCGTGGTCGGCATCGTAAGTGCTATCAGTGCGCAGTATTTCGCGGCGACTGCAGCTTGCGGTATATCAAGTGACATAAGACGCGACCTGTTCCGAAAGATAAACAGACTGTCTGTCCCGGAGTACGAGAAGATCGGTTCATCCAAGCTTGTCACAAGTCTTACGTCCGATGTTAATCAGATTCAAAGCGGCATCAATCTGTTCTTAAGACTTCTTCTGAGGTCTCCTTTTATTGTGGCCGGTGCCGTTATCATGGCTTTTACCATAAGTGCCAGAATGGCTCTTATCTTTGTTGCCGCAGTAACGCTTCTCGGAATCATAGTGGCCCTTAATATGAAACTTGCCATTCCGTCTTATAAGAAGACAAGGGAAGGCCTTGATGTTCTCGCGAGACATGCCGATAACGGACTTAACGGAGTAAGAGTCATAAGAGGATTTAACAGAACTTATGACGATTATAAAGAATTCAGAAAAGAGACTTTAAAGCTTTCCGAATTCCAGAAGGCAGCTGCGGGGATCTCGTCTTATCTTAATCCGCTTACATTTCTTGTAATCAACCTCGCCGTTTGCCTTCTGATTTACAGAGGCGGAGTTAATGTTAGCCACGGTAATCTGACTTCAGGTCAGGTCGTAGCTCTTTATAATTACATGTCGCAGATACTGGTGGAGCTCATTAAGCTTGCCAATCTCATAATTACCGTAAGCCGTGCTGTGGCATGTGCGGGCAGGGCAGAAGCGATACTTGAGCTTCCTGAGGATGATACACACGGAACAGAGGAATTTGCCGATCCCAATAAGGCTCATTCAGTTGAATTCAGGAATGTTTCATTCAGATATGAGGACAGTAGCGAAGACCTTATATCTGATGTGTCATTTAATATCGAACCCGGACAGACCATCGGTGTTATCGGTATGACAGGTTCCGGAAAATCCACTCTGGCTTATCTCGCATCAGGTCTTTATAAAGCGACTTCCGGAGATGTTCTTATAGACGGCAGGCCCATTAGCGACTTCAGCGGCAACTCTCTTACTACGGCTGTAGGTCTGTGCTTACAGAAGGCATCTATGTTTACGGGTTCGTTAGTCTATAACATCTCTTTGTGGCGCGAGACTGTCGATAAGAAATCCCTTGATGAGGCATTAAGGATTTCCCTGGCAGATGATGTCGCGGCTTCTAAGAAAGAGGGACTTTACTATAACGTGAGTTCCAACGGTACCGGACTGTCCGGCGGGCAGAAACAGAGAATAGGAATAGCCCGAACTCTCGCAGGCAACCCGGGCCTTCTTATCTTTGATGATTCAACATCAGCTCTTGATGCAGTTACCGAGAGAAAGTTCCTTAATAACCTTAAGACTATCGCCAATAATCCGACGGTTATTCTGATCTCGCAGAAGATAAGGACTGTTAAGAACTGCGATAAGATCATTCTCATGGAAGATGGTAAGATCTCCGCATTCGCCACGCATGATGAATTGTTCAAATCATCAGGTCTGTACCGGGATCTTATTAAGCTTCAGTCTGAACAGGAGGTGTCTGAATGATAAGCAGAGCCCTCCTTGGAAGATTCCTTAAATACATAGGAAAATCACGAAGACAGATCTGTCTGTCTGTAATAAGTGCAGTCATTTATTCGCTTTGTGCAATCTTCATCCCGTATTTCGCGGGAAGAGCCATTGACTGCCTTATACCTGAGGTTGATTTTGCTTCTCTTCAGAAAAACTGCTTACTGATTATAGTTCTGGTCATTACCGCATCGGTATTCCAGTATGTGCTTAACATAACGAATAATAAGATCACTTATAATGCGGTGCGTAAGCTTCGCGACGATGCATACTCCAAGGTCGGACGCGTCTCTATCGGCTTCATTGACAGAACATCTGCGGGTTCACTTCAAAGTCTTCTGATAAGCGACTGCGAGACTATAGGCGACGGCCTCATCCTGTTCCTTAACCAATTCTTCTCCGGCATCACCGCGATCCTTTTCACACTCGGTATCATGCTGTTCATTAACTGGAGGATCGCACTCTTTGTACTCATCTTTACACCTGTCTCATTCATAGTATCCGACGTCATCGCGAAAAGGTCGTTCGGCTCCTTTAAAAGACAGTCGTCCGTCAGAGCCGCGCAGACTTCCTATATTCAGGAGATGACGGCAAACTTCAGAACAGATTATGCTTACGGCATATCGGGTCTTGTTAATGACAGCTTCGATAAACTGAACGAAGAATATAAGAAGATCTCAGGCAAAGCTACATTCCTGTCTTCAATCACTAATCCTTCCACAAGATTCATTAATGCACTGATCTATGCGTCGGTTGCTCTTATCGGATCACTGATGGTTATGGCAACCGCTTTGACAATAGGTGAACTTGCTTCATTGCTTGCTTATGCTAACCAGTTCATGAAGCCGTTTAATGACCTGTCTGCTGTTTATACCGAACTTTCTGACTCGTTCGCCTGTCTTGACCGTGTATTCAAATTCCTCGATGAAGAAGAGCTTAATGATGATCTTTATGAAGAGGATCTGAGCCTCATGCCGGATATCTCTGACGGAATAACAATTGAATTCCGTGATGTTTCTTTCTCATATGTTAAGGGTAAGACCGTTCTTAAGCATGTATCTTTTAAGGTTGAATCAGGCTGTTCTCTGGCGATCGTAGGTCCTACCGGATTCGGAAAGACTACGATAATCAATCTTCTGATGAGGTATTATGAACCTGATTCGGGTGCTATCTATATCAATGATGTCGATATTGCTCAGATCCCCCGTAATGTCCTCAGACACTATATAGGAATGGTAAGCCAGGACACATGGTTCCGTGACGGAAAAATAGTCGATAACATAAGGTACGGCCGTCCTGAAGCAAGTGAAGATGAATGCAGGGAAGTATCTGAGATCACCGGTGCCGATACGTTCGTTAAAAAACTTCCTGAGCGTTATAACGAGATTATTGATTCAGGCCGTGATGATATATCGGAAGGACAAAGACAGCTTCTCAGTATAACCCGTGCCATGTTAAGAGATCCGTCCATTCTTATCCTCGATGAGGCAACATCATCGGTTGATATTGTAACGGAAGTCAGAATAAGAAACGCGGTTAGGGAATTACTATCGGGAAGAACGAGTATAATAATAGCGCACAGACTGTCTACCATCATCGATGCGGATAAGATCGTAGTTGTCGAGAACGGCACCGTAAGCGAGACCGGAACGCATGAAGAACTGATGAAGGCAGGCGGATTCTACAGTAAACTATATGCTTCCTATACGGAAGAATGAGAGGATATTATGAATAATCTTAAACTTAAAGACTTTATCGATGCAATCAACGGCAAGAGTGCTGCAGTTATCGGAGTCGGTATATCTAACAGACCGCTAATCAGATGGCTTACCAAACTCGGTGTTAACGTTACGGCATTCGACCGTCTTGAGGCGGATGATCCTTCCATCTCCAAGGCGATAGAGGAATTCGAAGCCGATGGCATTAATATCAGCTGGTCACTCGGAAGAGATTATCTCGATCAGTTGATGAACACCGACTTTGATTATGTATTTAAGACTCCTAAGATGCGTTATACGGAGCCCGCTCTTGTTGCTGCAAGGAACAACGGAAGTATTCTTACCACCGAGATGGAACTGTTCATGAATCTGTGTCCCGCGAAGATCTTCGCTGTAACAGGTTCAGACGGCAAGACCACCACGACAACTCTTATCAGTGAGCTTCTCAAGGCTCAGGGATATAATGTATATATCGGCGGTAATATCGGAACTCCTCTGCTTGATCAGGTTCAGGATATCAAAGAGGATGACATGGTTGTTCTGGAGCTTTCTTCGTTCCAGCTTCTCGACTGCGTAACAAGCGCGGATGTTGCCGTAGTAACCAACGTTACTCCTAATCATCTTGATTTTCATAAGGATTACAACGAGTATATCGATGCTAAAACTAATATCTTCAAGTATCAGTCACCAATGGGAAGAGTCGTTCTTAATGCCGCCTGCGAAATCACTTACAAGATGAGAGAACTCGCCAAGGGCAGCATTTCCTATTTCGCGCTCGCCGAGTCTGTTGCTCAAAGGGGCGGTAAGTCTCCTCTTAAGACTTGTGCTTACCTTGATGCTGAAGGAGTGCTTACGGTAGCAGATTCCAAGGGCGAGACCAAGCTTATTAATGAGAACGAGATCCTTATTCCGGGTAAACACAATGTTGAGAATTACCTTGCGGCTGCTCTTGCGGTTCAGGGGTATGTCGGTACTGAAGCTTTCGTTAAGGTAGCGAAGACCTTTAAGGGTGTCGCTCACCGTATTGAGTTCATAAGAGAGATAAACGGAGTTAAGTACTATAACTCTTCAATTGATACGTCCCCGAACAGAACGATCAATACGATGAATGCACTTAGCTCGAGAAACCAGAAGGGCGTGCTTATCTGCGGCGGCGCAGACAAGAAGTGTGATTACACCGGACTCGGTGATGCGATCCTTAACGTGAGTGACAGGATCATCATCTACGGAACCAATGCGTGCTTTATTAAAGACATACTTGCCAAGGAAGCTCAGGGCAGATCATACGAAGTCTTCGAGATAGAAGGTGGGGATGAGGTATATGAGTTCCCCGAATCCAGGGATATTGTTGTCAGTAAGTATGTGCAGGCTCTTAAGAAGGCCGGTGAATTGGCTCATGAAGGCGAGATCGTTATCATGTCCAATGTAGGCACCAGCTACGATCATTTCAGGCATTTCGAGCACAGAGGCGATATGTTCAGGGACCTAGTTAACGGTATTATTTAATTAGTGTATAATAATATGAGGTTAATAAACTCAAGGAGAACTGAGTAGGTAATGGAAAACAGAGCAGCCCATCAGGCAGAGGTTCTTAACAGATTTATAAGAACGGTGATCCTCATCATCGTCTCTCTTATGCTTTCTGTTCTTTCCGTATCGTTCGCGGTCCATCATATGAGACTTCAGTTCGAGGAAGAATACAAGACTATCGCAGATGATAAGATTGAATCTGTCGGTGACATAGTCAGAAGAACCCTCGACGGCGACGAGATTGCTTCTAATCCTCAGGATGCGGCAGTTAAGTATAACGAAGTTCTCTCGCTTATGCTCTCTGATGTTTCCACTCAGTCATACAGCTCAGAAAGCTACGGCTTGTTTTATTATTCTGACGGACACCTCTCAGTACTTATGAATCAGGGCGCAGAAGCCCCCGAAGCATTCGAAGTCGCGAGCCGCGATATATCCGAATGGCTTAATGCTGATAATGTTCCTACATTCATTGAAGGTGACAATTCCGAGAGTGTTTTGGTTCCTGTTGCCGATTCCACCGGAAGATGTGTTGCTGTATTTGAGTATAAGTGCAATTTCAATAATCTGAAGACAATGGGCGATGACTTCGAGGGAAGAATACTTAAATCAGTAGTCATTGCCGTTGCAGCGGGTATATTTGTATATATCATTCAGCTCCTTGTTCCGAAGATAATCAAAAGATCAGGTTCCGGTATGGGGAGGCAGACTTTATGAGCAGAAATTCCGCTGAGATCAAGCGCAGGAAAGAGCGTCGCGGTATTGCTGCCACGATCGGTTACTGCTTCGTAATCGTACTGGTTGTTCTCATGGTAATGAGCAACATCCTGTCAGATCACTATACAGTTGTACTCGAGACTGAAAGAGCCGAGGCAATGGAATCTCTGGCCGTATCCTGTTCTACTGCACTCGGTCATTCGAGAATCGTGGAAGGTATGACGTATCCGCTTCCTGTATACCAGTATGGCAAGGATAAGAACTATATCTTCGATATATATACCAAGGCAGGAAACTCATTCCTCAGACTTTGTACGACTTCAGACTACAACAGCACCGAACAGTATTATCTGTCAGGCGTAGGTGACGAATATAATAACTGCTTTGAGTTACAGCATACTGCTTTTACAAAGAGGACCGTGGACGGTGTCGAGTATGTGTGTGCCATCGCACCGATCATCTCACCCGAGAATACTTCAGCCGGCGTACTTGAAGTTAGAATGCCTTATTCTGACTTCGTATCGACTGTTAACGGTATGTCCTTAAGCTGGATATTTACTATTTTCTCGATAGCTATCGCCATGGCAATCATCATTTACGAGCTTAATCTGTTCGTATCTACGATATCCAGAGGTATATCGGGCAATGTTCCGGTTATCCTCATGTATGGTACAGAAGCCGTATCATTCCTGTCTTTCTTCGCATCTTTGGGTGCGGTTATGGTCCCGATAATCATACCGGACTATATCAAAGATTCGGGCGGCAGTATGGATATGCCGAATTATGCGGTTCAGGGCCTTATCGCACTCGGACTCCTGCTTTATGTATCAGGCCTGTTCGGCGGATCTCTTATCAGAAAGGATCTTAAGTATAAGCTCACTCCTAAGATCGCTATTCTGGTATCTACCGCAGTCGGGTATATGTTAAGCCTTGCTGCAGGTATTGTTGATATGATGCCTGTTACACTTATTCTGACTCCGTTTATCGGATTCGCTTATGGTATGGCTCTTGATTCTCTCCGTGATTACAGAGTTAATGCAGGCAATCTCGGATATCAGGATTTCTCAGACCGTAAGATCCACAACATCCAGTATTCAGGATATTTCCTCGGAGTTTCAGTCGGTGCTGTTATAGCGGGTATCTGCTATGAGAGATTCGGACTTCTCGTCGTTAATGTTATCAGCGGTGCGATAATGATCCTGTCATGCATAGGAATCATCTATTTCATGAGAGACAACAATCCTCCGAAGGAATCACATCTTCCTGTTAACAAGTGGCTTGAGCTTCTGTCGGATAAGTATACGGGCAGGTTCATGGTATCGACATTCTTCTCAATGGGTATGTTGTTCACGTTCCTTCTCGGATTCCTGCCCGACTATCTTGAGACAGTAGGAATCTCGCTCGCGACATCATCTTTCTATTATCTTGTTGCAGCATTCTTCGCGTTGTTCATCGGATTTATCATCAAGGAACGTCTCGCTTACTCACTTACTTCGAGAACGAGAGTAATGATTTCCTCTTTGGCTTCGCTTCTGGGCCTTATCCTTTTCGCGCTGATGCCGACTGCGAAGATTCTCGTGATAACGACAGCTCTTGTAGGACTCGGTCTCGGTATACACGATTTCTCGTATCTTTATGTGCTGTTCCTTATCTCTAACTCCAGATTCAGGGTTAAGTACAACCTCCGCAAGGCTTCTGAACTCTCGTTCCTCGCAGGACTTATCGTTGCTTTGCCTTTGTATGAGATAGCTTTAATATTTGACTTGAGACTTGTATTTATCATTATCTGTGTTCTGTATTTTATTCTCTCCTTTGTATATCCGATGTCCTCGTATTCGGGAAAGATCGATGAGGGTAATCAGAATCCCGGCAGGGGAAGGAAGCGTAATGAGCCTAAGCCTAAGCAGCAGCCTCCAGTGTCATATGCACCTGAACAGGTATTCCCGGAGATGCCTACCGATGCCGAGCTTGTTGAGCCCGTCCCTGCATCTAGTATCGATATAAACAGCTTCCTGGATGATATTACTTCTGATGAGGAAGGAGGCGGTTACGATGGATATGTGGAATGAGAAACTTACACGCGAGAACTTTGAAGCGTTTTATAACTCCACTGTGGATATGGTTTATTCTTCCACTTACGGTGTATGTAAAGAAACCACCCGTACCGAGAATGCTATCGTAAAGGCTTATATCGAGACTTATCAGCAGAGAAGCTCGATTAGGGCAGAAGATGTACTGTACGTATTCGGAGATATCCTTCTTAAGAATGCGGAGGAGATAGTCGAGAAGTATCCGCTTCCCGAGAATCTTAACTTTGCTCCGAGAACTCTCGATGAGTATACAAGGAATTCCATGCTCGAGAAGATCACGGCTAAGCTTGATTCGACAGGATACAAGGTAGCGGAATTCATATCTTCCGAGAATAAGAAGGGAAAGCCGTCAAGAGCAGTGCAGAAGGTGATGGATGTATTTCCGGTAACGCCTCTTCTTGCTATTCAGCTTGTTCTTCTTGCTGTTGTTATCTGGATTATAAGTACTGTATCTATAACAGTAATCAATAAGGACGATACGGATCTGACAGAATCCAAGGTCTATGAATCTGTGGATCTTCAGAATAAGTATGTAGCCGTTCTGGATTATTATCCTTTGAATGTGGATTATGTTGTTACCAATGAGACTGCAGCTGAAGGCGAAGTGCCCGTAACTGAGGGTGATGTGCCTGAACAGACTGCGGATCCTTTAGCTCCGGTTATTGCTGATTCTGAACCTACGGAGCCTTCGGCAACTAGAGGATAATTATTTTTGTGACCTTTCATTTATCATTCCCGTCTTATGGGCAGGAGGGTAAGAAAATGACTACTTTTACAAAGAAACTTACTGCAATGATGACCGCATCCATGATGGTTCTTTCCGGATGCTCCATGGTAACTTCGGATGAAGATGATCAGTTTCCGACAGATCCCGATCTGTTTAATACCAGTATCGATTATGATGAGCTTAGCAGATGTTCGTATGAAGCAGATGATTTTGTTTCAGACTATAATGATTATTCATTCCGTCTTATGTCACAGGTCCTTTCCGCGGAGGATTCCAACAGGAATGTAATGGTGTCTCCGGCATCTATTATGTTTGCCATGGATCTTGCTGCTGCAGGTTCGAACGGTAACACATTGTCTCAGATTACAAATCTGTTCTCCGATGGTGCAGACCCTCTTGAGCAGCAGGCTTTTGCAGCTGATATGATGAACCGCATCAATTCTTCTGAAGGTGTCTCATTCAGCTGTGCAAATGCGGTATGGACTAATCAGTTAAGAATGTCATCCGGCCTTAATCCCGAGTATCAGGAATATATAGAAGATAACTTTGATTCTGAGGCTATCGCAGAAGAATTTAATGCACAGACAGTTGATGAAATCAATTCTTGGATCGAGGATCATACAAGCGGAATGATCGATCATGTTTTGGACGAGTTAAGGCCTCAGACTGTTGCAGTTCTTGTAAATGCAATAGCATTTGAAGGAGATTGGGAAGTGTCCTATGAGGATTGGCAGGTTAATGAGATGACTTTCACCACATCAATGGGAGATGAGATCGATGTTGATATGCTCTGCTCTGATTCAGAATACTATTTCGAGAATGACGTTGCCACAGGATTCATCAAGGAATATGCCGGAGGAGAGTATGCTTTACTCGTAATGCTTCCAACAGATGAAAGCATCAGCGCTAACGAATTCCTCGCAGATTTTACAGCGGATGACTATAACAGCTTTATCGCCAGCAGGACTTCTGAGTATGACGTATATACACAGATTCCTGAGTTTGATTATGACTATGATACAAGTCTTGCTGATG
>CAMNNN010000032.1 GCA_946545505.1 uncultured Clostridia bacterium | reverse complement strand
TTCGGCGAAGCTGCCTGATAAACGGTTACAATTTAATGATAACAATCAAAAGAGGCTGTTCATTGAACAGCCTCTTTACTTTTTTAATTACCGGCAGTCCTCTTACTTATAGAACCTGTAACCGCATGCGTAATACTTAGCTTCACCCGGCTTTATCACCGGTGAGATGAACTCAGGAACATTGACCGCATTAGGATACAGCTGAGCCTCAAGACAAAGAGCATCGTAAGGTCTGTATACGGCACCGTCCTTATTATCTTCACTCTCGAGATGATTAGCCGCATAAATCTGAATACCGGGAAGATCCGTCCACACTTCCATACCCTTGGAAGACGCCGGAGCCTCAAGTCTGGCAACCAGCTCGAACCTGCCGTTATTGTTAAGGCAGAAATTCTGATCTACGCCTCTGCAGTTCCTGGTCTGAGGATCATTAAGATCAAGGCACTTGGACACCGGAGCTCCATTTCTGAAATCGAATATGGTTCCGTCAACATCAAGATATCTTCCGTCAGGACAATTATTATCGTCCTTAAGTGTAACCTTATCACACAACATGGTAAGAATCTGATCCTTAACCGATCCGTTATCGTGACCTTCTATATTGAAATATGCATGATTCGTAGGTGCGAATACAGTCTTCTTGTCAGACAAGCCCTTGTAAAGAATCAGGAAAGTCCCGTCTTGGGTAAATGTATAAAGAACTTCAGTCTTAAGATTACCCGGGAACCCGTTCTCCCCGTCTTCACTGTCGCAGGACAGAAGGAGCGACTCATCATAAGGCATCTTAAGATCATCATCACAAAGTCCCTTGATCCCCGAATTCTTAATATACGCAGTACCATCTTCAAGACTCAGGATACGTGCATCCCAGAACTTAAACTGATAAGCCTTGTCCCCTGTATGAAGATTATTGTTACCGTCATTGCGGGGAATGTTGTATGTAACGCCGTCAATACTGAAAGAAGCACCTGCGATTCTGTTGGCGCTGCGTCCTACGATAGCACCGTGATTTCCCGGATCTTTAAGATATCCGTCAAGATCCTTGGGACCTAATACTACATCAGCAATATCACCTGTAACTCTGTCAGGAACATTAAGTCTGAATATTCTTGCTCCATATGTGATGATCTGAGCACTAAGGTCACCCTCTCCGTAGATCGTGTACTTCCTGGACTTATCATCATATCTTCCGGGATGCTCTACGGAAGGAAAACTCTCACTTACAATACTCATTAATTCAATAAACCCTCTCTTACCGGATCAAATCATTCCGGAGCTACCGCAGGTTCGAAGGCAAGTCTCTCCTCTTCTACAAACCTCTGTGCCACCGCTTCATCAGCAAGTCTGATCAACTCCTGCTGACTGTCAAGTTTTACTTTACCACGAAGATCGAGTTTATGATAGTTACCATCAGGCAACAAATAATTTGCTCTCATCGTATCATTAAGCTCTACATCTAGGATTTCTTTGATTCTGTTACGGCAGTCCTCATCCTCTATCGGGAACATAAGCTCCACTCTTCTGTCGAGGTTTCTGGGCATCCAGTCGGCTGAAGCAAGATAGATATCTTCTTTGCCGCCATTATGGAACAGGAAAATTCTGGAATGCTCAAGGAATCTGCCGGTTATTGATCTGACCGTGATATTCTCAGACAGTCCCGGCACTCCGGCCTTAAGGCAGCAGATACCTCTGATGATAAGATCGATCTTAACACCTGCTGCAGAAGCCTTATAAAGTTCATCTATAACGGTACCGTCAACGAGCGAATTGATCTTAGCAACAATTCTTGCAGGCTTCCCCTCAGATGCATTAGAAGCCTCGCGGCGTATATTCCTTATAAAGTAATCCTTCATCCAGATAGGTGCTGCCACGAGTTTACGCCATGTGCTGGGTATCGAATAACCCGAGAGCATATTAAAGAACTCGGAAGCATCCTCACCAAAGCTCTCAGATGCCGTAAACAGACCAATATCCGTATAGATCTTTGCTGTGATGTCATTATAGTTACCTGTAGCCAGGTGCAGATAACGTCTAATACCGTCTTCTTCCTTACGTACAACGAGCGTGATCTTACTGTGAGTCTTAAGTCCTACAAGACCGTAGATAACGTGGCATCCCGCATCCTCAAGCTTCTTGGCCCAGTTGATGTTATTCTGTTCATCAAATCTCGCCTTAAGCTCTACAAGTACCATTACCTGCTTTCCGTTACGGGCAGCTTCAAGCAATGATGCGATGATAGGAGACTTGGATGATACACGGTACAAAGTCTGCTTTATCGCCAGAACATTAGGATCCTTAGCAGCCTGCTTAACAAACTCGAGAACAGGATCGAAGCTCTCATACGGATGATGTACGAGTCTGTCCTTAGCTCTGATCTGATCGAAGATATTATCAAGACTTTCATCGAACATGGCGGGGGCCGCCGGTTCATGCTCGGGATATCTCAATTCATTGAATCTGTCCTTCCCTACAAGGCCGTTGACCTTGGATAAGAAAGTAAGATCGACGGGGCCGCCTACGCTGAACACATCACTTCCCGGGATCTGAAGCTCAGTCGTGATGTAATCAAGAATCTCGGGTTCAATGTCGTCCTCTACTTCAAGTCTTATTATCTCACCGTAACGGCGCTTTCTTACCTGCTCTTCGATCTCCTTCAGAAGATCCTCAGCCTCGTCCTCATCAATATCAAGGTCCGCATTTCTCATAACACGGTAGCAGCCGCTTCCGAGTACCTTCTGACTCGTGAACAGCATATCAAGGTTGGCGCGTATGATGCTCTCGATCGGAACAAGGAATATCTCGTCATTATCTCCTAATATCTTAAACAGTCTGGGAACTACATTAGGAACCTGCAAAGTAGCATATACGACTTTCCCATCATCACTGCGCTTATGGGAATCCACGAGGCCCTTACCGTCAAGCTTCACGCACAGATTGAGCATTCTGTTGTAGATAAGAGGAAACGGTCTTCCCTGGTCAACTGCCA
This sequence comes from uncultured Clostridia bacterium, assembly GCA_946545505.1. Lineage (GTDB taxonomy): Bacteria > Bacillota > Clostridia > Saccharofermentanales > Saccharofermentanaceae > Saccharofermentans. The sequence continues at coordinate 7,521 of CAMNNN010000032.1, read as the reverse complement.
TAGGAGTCAATACGGGATAAAGCTCCGTCTTGAAGTATTCATCACAGCGCTTCTTAAATCTCGGTACTAATTCATCATAATTACTGATGAAGATTTTCTCCTGCTTCAGCGACGGCACCAAAGATCTACCGTATGTCGAATACATAAGACCCATGAGAGTCCGTGTCTTCTCATCGATTCTCTTAAGCTGCTCATTAACCGAGAGTCCCGCGAGATCCTTCTCCTCGAAGTTAACGCTCGCCATATCTCTTAAGGAAGCAACACGGACAATATAGAACTCATCGAGGTTAGATGCCGTAATGGAGAGAAAGTTAAGTCTCTCGAGCAGAGGATTCTTGGTATCTCTTGCCTCGTGAAGGATCCTGTTATTGAATTCGAGCCAGCTTAGTTCTCTGTTAAAGAACTTATCGCACGGCCTCATCTGCTCCGCCTTCTTAGCCTTGACCGCAGGCTTCTTCACGGAAGAAGTCCTTTTCGCTGTGCCCGCAGCCTTCTTTTTAACAGTCTTCTTGGCGCTCTTCGTATCTTTGGTCTTTGAAGCCATTACAGTGTCCTCCTTATGCGAAGCTCGGGCTTAATGCCGATAACCTCTTCGAAAAGCCCGCTCCTGTGCTCGAAAGACCACATCTCGAAAGACATGTCCTCGGAACTGCCGCAGGAGATGTGAAGGCTCTCGGGGTCAAGCTGGACGGTGATTTTCTTTGATTTCTGCTTATGTGAAGCATCGAGTGCATCCGCGATACGAAGGATGGCGGTAAGCTTGGAAACCAGAACCTTCTTCGCGGGATTGAGTTTCTGATAGTAATTATTCTCATACGGGTTCTGCTTCGGATAGAGCCTGACCACAAGTGCAACTATATCAAGCTCCTCGGAATTCAAACCGATGAGATCGGTGTACTTAATGAGAGCATAAGCCGCATCATTATGTGCGCGCGCATGCACGAACTTCCCCGACTCATGAAGAATAGCTGACAAACGCAGGAGCAGCTTATCTCTGTTGGTAAGGCCCGTGATCTTGGCAGAAGCATCGAATATATCCATCGCCGTATTCTCGACGAATTCGATATGCTTCTTGTGAGACTTATATCGCTTAGCAACATTACGTGCAGCTCTGATAAGATCGTCCTCAGGCTTCATCGCAAGCTTATATCCGGAGTACTTCGAGCAGTAATTGTAGATAATACCGTCAGACAAAGATGCCTGCGGCAGATATACCGTATCAACTCCGGTGTACTCAAGCATATTCTTAATGATCATTGCCGACGGAAGAAGCAGCGGAGCAATATTAGTGGGGATATGGTCATTCAAAGACAGATCCTGCGGAGTGTTCTTAAACAGATAATCATATACTTCAAGGAACTGTGCCTTGGTAAGTATCGAATTCTCATTCGGAGTAATGTTGAGAAGTCTTTTCATGAATCCCAATTCGCCGCCGAAAGCGACGAGGCTCTTATATACGATTCCCTTAGGTTCCACAGCGTGATAATCGTCAAGATCCTGAGCTATAAACTCCTGCAGAACATCTTCATAGTGAGTCGTCTTGGACTGAAGATCAGAAAGCATCTCATAAATACGGAGCGATCCGAGTACCATGTTCTGGGAGAATATGAAATCCGACTTATCATAAACCGTCGCCTGCAGTGAACTTGCGCCGATATCAAGGATCATCGTACCTTCCTTGATGATATTCCTGAACTCCGGCATGGATTCACGAACGGCCATATTCTGATAGAACCTCTCCATCGAGTTATCAATAACCTCAATACGGAACCCTGTTCTGATCCTTATTTGTTCTACAATAACATCGCGGTTTCTGGCGTCACGAAGGGCGCTTGTCGCGACACACAATACTCTCGATATCCTGTACTCCTTGCACTTAATATCGAAGGCTCTTAAGCAGTCGCAGATCTCCTCAAGCTGCTCGGCCTCAATAAAACCTGACACATAACTTCTTGTTCCCAGTGAAGTGAACATTCTTACGGTCTCGATCTCCTTCGGAGTTCCCTTCGAACCGATTTCATAGATCTTAAGACGGGCGGTCAACGAACCGATATCTATAACAGCAACCAGACTCTTAGCCATAAGCGCTCCTATTCAAGTATTATCCTGATAATGTCGGACGCGAAAGCGAATATAACAAGGCAGATCAGCAGAACAAATCCGACCGCATTGATTACACCCTCACTCTTCTTCGACAAAGGATGGCCCATAATCATTTCCACTACAATAAGTATAACCTGAACGCCGTCAAGACCCGGTATGGGAAGCAGATTGGTAAACATGAGACCAATCGAGATAATACCGGCCATCTCGACAACGGTCATAACCTTGTCTTTTACTGAATCATCAACATCATCTACTACATCAGATACGACGGTCGTCATTCCGATGGGACCGGATACCATGTTATATACCTCTTCCTGTCCCTCGAACACATCACCGATTGATCTGATACTTACGTTTACAATAGTGCACGGCATAAGGCAAGCCGTCTTAACCGCACCAAGGAAAGTCCTTACGCCGGTAACATCATACGCCAGCAGAATAGGACCTCTCTCGTTGGTATAAGTGATCATCGTCTTGATACATTCTTCTTCATACTCAACGCCGTTACGGTAATAAGTCAGAGTCATCGTATCGCCTTCGGTAAGCGTACTCAGGTACTCCTCAAAGTCATCGTCGGTAACACTCTTGCCGTCGACCTTGGTAAGGAAATCGCCGGGCTCGAGTATGGGATTGCCGTTATTCTGGCCTTCATATACGGAATAGATCTCCCAGCCGTTGTACTTCTCGTTGATATCGGGGTAATGAACAATTCCTATCATCGGACGCTGCTCTACCTGAGGATTAAGCTGCACGTCATAAAGGTCGCCCGTGGCACGTGATTCAAGTGTAAGAGTAATAGGCTCGAGCGAAGGAACACCGCTCTCCGTCTCATACATATAGTCGTAAGCCGTGAAGACTCTGTCGCCGTTGATCTTCACGATCGTGTCACCGATCTCGAAAGGAGTCTGCTCGTTAAGGTAAACTTCCGCCAGCTGCGAGCCGTTAATGATATTACCTACGGTAAGAGTAGCGTATCCTGATATGCAGAACATGACTGAGAATATGACAACTCCGAGGACCATATTCATAAAAGGACCTGCCAAAGCTACAAGCAGTCTCTTCCATCGGGGCGAATTGATAAGAAGGTCAGGATCGTCAGATACAACTACATTGCCGTTCTCATCATAATCGGTGAATCTGACATAAGCGCCGAACGGAAGTGCTCTGATAGAGTACTCAACATCATTCTTACGCCAGTCTACAAGTTTAGGTCCTACAAAAATCGATACTTCATAAGCTTTGATCTTAAGAAGTCTCGCTACCCAGAAGTGTCCTAACTCGTGAACTGTCACGAGAAGGCCTAACATCAATATAGCAACTACAATACTCCAGACACTCATAATCCAAGGATCTCCTTCGCCTTGATATAAGACTCACGGCTTACTTCAAGGATATCGTCGATCGAGAATTCAAATACGTTTCTGTTCTCGAATTCACTGTATACGGACTCAACCGTACTCTCTATATCAAGGAATGATATTTTACCGTCAAGGAATGCGCCTACGGCCGCCTCATTAGCAGCATTCATAACCGCGGGAAGAAGTCCCTTCTTACGGCCCGCATCATAAGCCAGATCAAGAAGACCGAAAGCATTGGTATCGCATTTCGAGAAAGTGAGATTGCAGCACTTGGGATCGAACGGGTCGAATTCCTCCAGAAGTCTCGGACCTCTTTCCGGATAGTAAAGAGCAACCATTATCGGCAGGATCATCGAAGGTTTGCCCATCTGACCTAATACCGAACCGTCGCGAAGTCTGATCATGGAATGAATCACGCTTTGTGGATGAACAACCACATCTATATGATCGACATCGATATCAAACAGATGAGATGCCTCGATAACCTCAAGACCTTTGTTCATCATTGTTGAAGAATCGATTGTGATCTTGCCTCCCATCTTCCAGGTGGGATGCTGCAAAGCCTTCTCAACCGTCACGCCCTGCAACTGCTCACGGCTGTAGCCTCTGAACGGGCCGCCCGAAGCTGTGATGAGTATGCGGTCAAGGTTCTCCTTCTTTTCGCCCCATAGGCACTGCCAGATAGCACAGTGTTCAGAGTCAACGGGCAGGAGTTCTACTCCCATCTGCTTAACAAGAGGCATGACGATGTCACCGCCTGCCACAAGTGTCTCCTTGTTGGCAAGAGCAATATCCTTGCCCCTTAATATAGCCTCATAAGTAGGCTTCAATCCGGCGACGCCGACGATAGCACCGAGAACAGTATCAGACTCGGGCATTACGGCGCATGTCACGTCACCTTCAACGCCATGGTATACATCGACATTAAGATCAGGATGTTCCTGCTTAAGTCTCTTCTCAAGTTCGAGTGCCTTAGCCTCATCAAAGACCGAGACGCACAAAGGTTTAAACTCGAGTATCTGTTCATAGAGAAGATTGATATTCGAAGAGCATGTTAATGAGACAACCTTAAAGTCAGACGGGTTTTGTCTTACAACTTCAAGTGTTTGTGTACCGATAGAACCGGTGGAACCTAGAACGGATAATACTCTCATCGTTTTAACCCGCTATTCCTGCCTGAGTCAGGAGAACTGCGAATAATGCCAGCAAAACGCCCATCGGGATCGTGAAGAAAGCACTGTCAAAGCGGTCAAGCATACCTCCGTGTCCGGGGAACAGATCACCGTAATCCTTGATGCCGCACATTCTTTTGATGAGTGATGCGAGCCAGTCACCGAGCTGACTCATTACAGACATCGCGAATCCGAGGATAAATGCCAGCGAACAGAATACTGCGATGTTGACCGTATAATCTCCGAGCTCGACATAATAAAGGATGCCGAAGTAGATCATTATTACAAAAGCGCATCCGACTGCGCCGCCTATACATCCTTCCCATGTCTTGTTTGGACTTAAATGCGGAACGATCTTGTGCTTGCCGAGAGTAACGCCTACGAAGTAAGCGCAGACATCAGATACCCATGCCGCGAACAGTGCAGGCACCATATAGAACCATCCGTTCGGTGCGAGCATTGAAAGCACCGCAAGACAGAACAGCGGGAAAGTTACATACAGAACGATCATCGCCGTTATGGCTCCGTTAGTTAAGTGATTCTCCTTATCTATTACGGAAGGAAGTATCAGGCAAGCAAGGCAATAAGGGACCATAATCAGCAGATACAATGCAAGTGCGACAAGGATTCCGGTTCCCTGGAAGAACGATACAAGAGCTATAAGAATGGTGGTTACACCGCCTATAGCTACCAGGAAACTGTTAGGTCTGTATCCGCCTTCAGAGAATGCTCTGATAAGTTCATACATTGACACGGAGCCCACGATAATGCCGAACACGAGCATAAGAGGACTTAACCAGTATGACGGCACAACAAAAGCCAACACGGCTATTGTAAATATGATTCCGGTGATTACCCTCTGTCTCAAGATTTCTCCTCCTTGGCAGACAATCCGCCGAAGCGTCTGTCTCTTCCCGCGAAGTCCTTGAAAGCCTGTGTCAGTTCTTCATATCCGAAGTCAGGCCAGAGTGTATCCGATATCCAGAATTCCGAATATGCGCACTCCCATAAAAGGAAGTTAGATATTCTGAACTCACCGCTCGGTCTGATAATAAGCTCGGGATCGGGAACATCAGGCAGATACATATTATCCGAGAGCATCTGCTCCGTAATCTGCTCAGGCTCTATCTCACCCGTTTTTACTTTCTGTGCAACCTTACGTGCGGCATTCTCAATCTCACGTCTGCCGCCGTAATTCATGGCAACGATAAGCTGCATCTTCTGTCTGTTCTTGGAGCGCTCCTCCCCTTCGGCAATCGTCAGTCTGACCTTCTCTGGCAGAGCATCGATATCACCCGTGAATCTTACACGTATTCCTTCCTCGGCAAGCTCCGGGTCATACCTCTCGAAGAACTCGACGAAAAGCTCCATCAGCTGATGCACTTCGTCCTCGGGGCGGGCCCAGTTCTCAGTGGAAAAGGCATAAACCGTAAGATACTTAACGCCGTATCTTCCGCAGTTACGGCACAGTTCCTTAAGATTCTCAGCGCCTGCTCTGTGGCCGGCGCTTCTCGGCAGCAGCCTCTTCTTGGCCCATCTGCCGTTGCCGTCCATTATCACGCCTAAAGAGACGGGGACTTTAAGCCCCGTCGTGTCATAAGTCTTCTTACTGTTACCGAGTACAGCCATCAGATCTCCATCAGTTCCTTTTCCTTCTTAGCGCAGGTATCATCAACATTCTTGATGTACTTGTCTGTGATCTTCTGTACCTGCTCCTCGTACTCCTTCAGAGAATCGTCAGTAAGCTCCTTCTTCTTGTTGGCGGCTCTCATCTTATCGATGCAGTCACGTCTTACGTTTCTGATAACTACCTTAGCCTCTTCACCGTAAGTCTTAACCTGCTTAACAAGATCCTTACGTCTGTCCTCCGTAAGCATAGGGAAAACGAGTCTCAACATCTTACCGTCGTTAGTAGGATTGATGCCGAGGTCGGAAGACTGGATAGCTTTCTCGATTTCCTTGAGATTAGATGCATCCCAGGGCTGGATTGTGATCATTCTTGCCTCAGGAACCTGGATATTTGCAACAGTGTTGATAGGAGAAGGTGTGCCGTAATAGTCGATCATAATCTTATCAAGAACGTGAGGATTGGCACGTCCTGCACGGATTGAATTAAAATTCTCCTGCAGATTGTCGATAGACTTCTGCATCTTCTCTTCTACCTTCTCATAATCAGCCTTTGTGATCTCGATCATCATTGTTATACCCTCCTAATGGTAATTATTCTACGAGTGTTCCGATATTCTCTCCCTTAACGACTCTGACGATATTATCAGGATCTTCCATGGAGAACACATAGATCTTTGTCTTATTGTCTCTGCAAAGAGCAGCTGCAGTTGCATCCATAACCTTAAGGTTGGAACTCAAGACTTCATCATGAGTAACCTTCTCGTATCTGACTGCATCCGGATACTTATTAGGATCCTTATCATAAACGCCGTCAACCATTGTAGCCTTAAGGAAGATGTCGGCACCGATTTCAGTAGCTCTTAATGCAGCACCTGTATCTGTCGAGAAATAGGGATTACCTGTTCCGCATGCGAAGATAACGATTCTTCCTTTCTCAAGGTGACGTACAGCTCTCTTTCTGATATAAGGCTCAGCCATCTGTCTTACATCGATAGCCGAGAGAACTCTCGTAACTGCTCCATGCTGCTCAAGTGCGTCAGAGAGTGCGAGTGAATTCATAAGAGTCGCGAGCATACCCATATGGTCAGCCGTAACGCGGTCCATCTTCTCTGATGATCTTCCTCTCCAGAAGTTTCCGCCGCCTACTACGATAGCTACCTGAACACCCAGGTCGGATACTTCTTTGATCTTAGCTGTGATTGTTCTTACTACATCATCATCGATTCCGATCTTCTTCTCTCCTGCAAGTGCCTCAC
>CAMNNN010000031.1 GCA_946545505.1 uncultured Clostridia bacterium | reverse complement strand
GCACGTGATGCGCAGGCTGCGGCACAGAGCGCTTATGAGTCAATGGCGGAAGGGAAGAGAACAGGTCTTCATCATGTCGAGATGGATGTTGAGGAATACGGAACCATATATGTGGAACTCGATTCCGATACGGCGCCCGTAACGGTTGATAACTTCATGAGACTTGCCGAGTCCGGTTTCTATAACGGACTTACATTCCACCGTATCATGTCCGGATTCATGATCCAGGGAGGAGACCCTAACGGCGACGGTACGGGCGGATCCGACGAGACTATAGTAGGTGAGTTCGAGAGCAACGGAATTCCCAATGACATATCTCATGTAAGAGGCGTCATTTCTATGGCAAGAAACGGCTATGATATGAATTCCGCTTCATCACAGTTCTTTATCGTTCATTCCGATGATTATACAGATACGCTCGACGGCAATTATGCTGCGTTCGGACATGTAACCGAAGGTATGGATATCGTAGATCAGATCTGTGCAGTAACAGTTAATACGGACGGTAACGGTGGTGTTGCACCGGAGAACCAGCCTGTAATAACAGAGATTAGAGTAATTGACTGATGACTATTGACGAAGAGCTTGAGCGCCTGCTTCTGTCAGAGCGTGATAACGACGTAAGAAGATACGCCTATAACGCCGAGATCAACCGCTACGGCCTTATTGCCGCGGGCGATCTTGAAGGACTTAAGAGGGATCTTGATGAGCAAAGCAAGTCTCATCCGAAGAACTTCAGGAGAGGTGTTCTGTCAGCCGACAATCTCAATAACGAGAAATACCATGCCATCATCATGACGGCACTTGTATCGAGATTCTGTATTGAGCACGGCATGGATATCGCAGTCAGTTATACATTGAGCGATATCTTCATAAGGAAGATTGACCGGGCCTCCACTCCTGAGCAGGTCCATGCGATCGGCGATGAAGTAAGACTGGAATACTGCACCAGAATGAGAGACTTAAGCAAGAGGCAGGTCGTCTCACGATATGTTGTCCTCGCGATCGACTTCATACGTACGCACATTCAGGAGCCTCTTACGGTAGAACAGGTGGCAACTGCGCTCTCGGTCAATTCGAGTTACTTAAGCAAGCTGTTTAAGAAGGAGATGGGCAAGTCGATAAGTGAGTACATCCGCGACAGCAAGATCGAGATTGCCGAGCATATGCTGCGTCATCTGGATGACACTTCGCTTCAGATCGCGAACTATCTGGGATTCTCTTCACAGAGTCATTTCATTCAGGTGTTCCGTAAGCAGACAGGCATGACTCCGGAAGAATACAGAAAAAAGCACTATCACAAGAGTTGGATAAGCGAGCAGGATGCCAAAGGCTGATTTGTAAAGCCCGGCATCTTATGCGACAATCAGTGGCGAATTAAGGAGAATTATTATGTCTTTTGATATGTATGATGCACTAATCTCGTTCTTTATATCGATGGTACCTCTGATCGAGATCCGAGGCGGCATCCTCTATGCCTTGGCTTCGGGAATTCCGGCGGTGCCCGCTTATACCATCTGTATCATTGGCAACATGCTTCCGGTACCCGTCATCTTCTTCCTCGCACGTAAGGTTCTCGAGTGGGGTAAGGATAAAAAGGGCATCGGCAAGTTCTTTACTTTTTGTCTCGAGAAGGGCCATAAGGGCGGCGAGAAACTTAAGGCAGGCAAGATGGGCGTTTATATCGCTCTCCTCCTCTTCGTAGGTATCCCTCTTCCGGGAACAGGTGCGTGGACGGGAACGCTGGCTGCGAGCATCCTCGATATGGACTTTAAGAAGAGCAGTATCGCCGTTATGTGCGGGGTAGTACTCGCAGGCATCATCATCGGTGTACTTACGATGCTCGGAATCAATATAATCAAGTAATAATGAAAAGTTTTACTGTAGACAACTCTTTGAACGGTGAGCACGTCGTTAAGGCGTGCACTGTTAATTTCCCGTCGCTGACGAAGGCGGATCTGTATAAAGCCCTGAAGCACAAGGATATAAGGATAGACGGCAAGAAGGTTTCCGCCGACCTTAAGGTGCTTGCGGGACAGGAGGTACAGGTCTGGCTTCCTGACAGCCTTTTCGAGGGGGGAGAACAGAAGAAGGACCATTCGAAAGACTACTCTGTGGTGGCTCAGACTGACGGCATGCTTATCGTGAATAAGCGCCAGGGGCTCCCCGTGCACAGCGGTAAGACTACGGGCGACAACCTTATCGATATCGTAAGGCAGAGCGCAGGGAACAGAAACGCCGAGCTCGTGCACAGGATTGATATGAATACCGGCGGTATTCTGATGATCGCCAAGAACAAAGACTACCTTGAAGATGCCGTGAAGCTTTTTAAGGAGGAGAAGGTAACCAAGAGATACAGATGTCTCGTTGTGGGACGTATACCGGCGGACTTGGGTGAGGCTGTCGTCGCACAGGATGAAGTTCTCATGAGCGAGGTTAAGGCTTACCTCGAGAAGACACGCTCCGGCGAAGTATATATCCACGATAAGAAGCAGGAAGGCGATCTTCCCATAACGACGAGGTACAGGGTGCTTGGGTATTACGACGGCTTTTCCGAGATCGAGTGTGAGCTTGTTACGGGAAGAACGCATCAGATAAGAGCACAGTTCGCACACTTGGGATACCCCATCTTAGGTGACGGCAACTACGGCCGAAATCAGGTGAATCTGTGTTTCGAGAGCAAGGACGGCGGCAGGATAAAGCACCAGCAGTTGTGGTCAACATCACTGTTGTTCGGTAGAATATCAGAAGACAATAAACACAGGGAATTATCCGGCAGAAAATTCTCTATCGAGCCGAGATATGAGGTGGAATTGTAATGGCTGACAACAGACCGATAGGTGTTTTTGATTCGGGTATCGGAGGCCTCACGGTACTCCGCGAGATAATGGCGCAGGTTCCGGGAGAGAGCACGATCTACTTCGGTGACGACGGAAGGTCTCCTTACGGTACCAAGTCTCACGATACCATAATCAAGTATTCGCTTCAGGACATGATGTTCCTTAAGGAGCAGAACGTTAAGATGATAGTCATCGCCTGCAACACAGCGAGCACGCATGCTTACAGCATCCTCTCAAGAGTATGCGACGTGCCTGTAGTCGAGGTTGTGGTTCCAGGTGCCAAGGCAGCGGTCAAGGCTACGAAGAACGGAAGGATCGGCATCATCGCGACAAGTGCCACCATAGGGTCCGGTGTATATGAGTCAGCCGTGCGGGAGTACGGTAAGGATATCAACGGACTTGAAGTCATATCCAAGGCGTGCCCGCTGTTCGTTTCCCTTGCTGAAGAGGGCTGGTGGGATGATGAGGTTGCCTATCTTACTGCGAGACGCTATCTGCAGCCTCTGAAGGAAGCGGACGTCGACACTGTCGTTCTCGCATGTACACATTATCCTCTTCTCGCGAAGACCATAAGCAAGGTCATGGGACCTGATGTTACGCTTATCAATTCAGGCATCGCCGTCGCAGGTGTCGTAAAGGATATTCTCGAGACTAATGATCTTAAGGCTGAAGGTGAAGCCACGCATCTGTTCTACACGAGTGATGACCCGAAGACATTCGAGCAGGTCGCTTCTCCGTTCCTCGGAAGAGGTCTGCCTCAGGGCACGAAGCTCGTGCAGGTCGATAACTACGACGTGAAGAGGTTTCTGTGTTAAGGGATATGGAGATAACCACGGGAGCTTATGATAAGCCTCTCGTGACTAGAGGGATCTATGAGGATTCGGCATCGTCTCTTTACATCAAGTGGAAGCAGCTCCACGAGGGTGATAAGGAGCATTCCTTCTATGAGATAAGAATGGACAAGCAGACCGGGATTGCGACCGTGTGCAGGTCCGGAGAGTACAAGAGCAAGCTTGTTTTCGACACGGCGCGTAAAACTGCCGGCGTCGTTACCACGCCTTACGGCGACATAACCACTGATATAAAGACTGAGTACATCAACCTGCCTTCCGTGCTCTGCTCCAAGTTCGAGATCTCCTACGAAATGGGTGCGGACGACATCAAGAATGTATTCTCGGTAAAACTGCTTTAATTCAAGGGGGTAAAATTATGGCATTAAGAAGAAAACTTATTACTGCAGGTGCAATTGCACTCGTAGCTGCTGTTATGCTTCCTGCATGTGCGAAGACAGATGAGAACGGCCGTGACGGGGACGAGACTGAGACTTCAGAGGAAACCGTCGAGACCGAAGCTCCCACTCCCACACCGGAACCTCTGCCTTCCGAGGAAGAGGTGGCACAGGCTTATCTTGATGTACTGATGTCATATGAGAACGATATAAGACTATTCGAACAGCAGTATAATTCGTACTCCGGCATTACTCCTTCAATCAACTATATAGATATCAACGGGGACGGCATCAATGAGCTGATCTTCAAGTATATAAGCGACAGTCAGCAGACGGATATTGATTTTTCTTATTTTGACTATCCGGTATTCGCGAATGTGGCGGTCTATATGTATAACTGTGAGACCGGTGCCGCCGACTGTCTTCTTGATACTCTTGTAGAATCGCGCCTCGGTTCATGGGATGCCGATGACGATGTATGCATGCTTGATAACGGTAACATCTTTATCCCGAATATGGCAGGCAGAATGGGATTCTATACTCAGTCGATGACCGAGTATCAGTATGACGGAACGGCTTTTGTACCGGTCAATACATGGTCTATAGAGGAGTCGATTCCTGTGGAGATAGGATATGATGAAGCGACTGTCGGGGATCTTATTACCGAGGGAGCTATGCATAATGACGAGCCGGTCGAACCTGAGGAGTTTTATGCTGCACAGCAGGATTATCTGAACCGTCTGACTGTCCCTCTTATGCCGGTATCATCCAGATTCTTTGAGGACGGATTTAACATGACAGATCTGTTTGACAGAGACTGGTGCGGAATCCCGGGTTCTTTCTTTACTTCCGGCAACTATATGACTCTTGATGAGTTCGAGGCATCAGCGGATCCGGATTATGAAGCAAACCGCGCTTCAGAGTCTGATATGACAGCTGCATTTGCCGCTATATTAACTGAGTACGAACCTTATATCAGAGAGGTAGAGGATGACGAATACACAGACTATATGACCTGTGCTTATACGGATCTAACGGGGGACGGACATCCTGAGATGATAATCACATATTGTTCCGATTATGAGAACGGTATTGGCAGCGGATATTTCATGAACGGAGACAGTGCGGTATATACATACGACTTCGCTTCGGGACAGGCAGTTGAGATGCTTCATATCGACAATATCATCATGAATGCTGCCGGTGGCTCTGACTGCAATATCATCCTTCTTGACAGCGGCAATCTGCTCGTGACTTACGGCTGGGCGGATGAGGAAAGTGAGACTTATTATGATGAGTATGAAGTTTCAGGAAATTCCCTCGTGCCGGTAAGTTCATTGTGCATAGCATCTTACCTTGATGAAGAAACATATTCGAACTACTACGAATATACGAGTTTTGATCAGGCGATAAGCGAGGATGAGTTTAACAATGCCATAAGCGCTTATGAAAGTGCGTTTGAAGGTGTTATCCTGATGAATCCCTGGTACAGTTCCGAGTGGAATGACCCGAGTGAATGGCAGAATGCAGTTCTGAGTGCCCGTCAGATCGGAATGAACTACGATGCTCTCTATTCAATGCTGGTGAACTGATTAAGATAGTGCGTCATCACAAGATTTAAGTGTGAGATACGGGGATTTTTGGTTCTAAGTAACATCTTGCCACGGGATGCCTCAACGAGGCTTCGTGTTAAAATAAGCGTATGGCAACAGCACAAGAAGAATACGTAAAAGCAAGAAAACTCGGAACCAAGGAATACAATAAGGCCTTGAGTGAAGGCCACTATCCCTATCTTCCGGCTCTTGACCATATGCTCGAGAAGAGGACTACTCTTAATGAGATTCCCGTGGGCACATTTAACATCCCGATCTCCCTTATCGTGGGTACTGTTACAACGGGACGTCAGGACAGTTTTGCCAGAAATTTCATGCCTCTTCTTGACCCTGCTACGGAGTTTGGTACCAAGTGGATAAGCCTTATGGAATATCAGACCGAGCACGGTATCAGCGATGCCATCAAGGTTATCGAATTCTTAGGTAAGTTCTACGTTCTCGAAGGTAATAAGAGAGTGTCCGTAATGCGCTATCTCGGACAGTCGACAATGCTTGCGACTGTTACGCGTATCATGCCTCCCCAGGCAGATGAGGATGATAAGGAAGTAAGGATATATAACGAATTCCTTAAGTTCTTTAAATGCACTAATCTGTACAGTTTAACTTTCACGGAGGAAGGTTCTTACCAGAAGCTCGCGACTATCGCAGGTAAGGATCTCGAAGAACCCTGGGACGAAGATTCTATAATGGATCTGCGTTCTGCCTTCACGGCTTTCTCACAGGTTTATCTGTCGACCGGCGGTAAGGCATATTCGTCCATAACTCCCGGTGATGCTTTCCTTGTATATCTTGATATGTACAAGTATGAGAGCCTTAAGATCCCGGTACAGGATGAGATAAAGAAGAACCTGAGCCTTATCTGGAAAGAGATAAGAATCAGGGCTAACGGTAATCAGATCGTGTTCTCTGAGGAGCCTCAGCTTCAGAAGAAGAATGCGATCCCGATTATCGATAACATCATGAAGAAGACATATACGGAGCAAAATCCCCTTAAGGTCCTCTTCCTTTATGACGGTGATGCCACGAAGTCACGCTGGATCCACGGCCACGAGGAAGGACGTAAGGACCTGGAGGAAGTTTTCCCCGGTGTCGTAAAGACTTTGGCGTGTGACTGCAAGGATACGGAAGAGGAGTTCGAGGAGGCGGTCGAGGCTGCGGCTGAAGACGGTGCGGATCTCATCATCACGACTTCTCCGGTACAGATGGAATTCGCCCTTAAGGCAGCAGTTAAGTATCCGAAGATCAAGTTCCTGAACTGTTCCGTACATCTGTCACACGGAGCCGTAAGAACTTATTACGGGCGTATGTATGAGGCCAAGTTCCTTCTCGGAATGATAGCGGCTACCATGTCCAAGGATCACCGCATAGGTTACGTATCCACCTACCCGATATGCGGTAATATCGCAAATATAAACGCATTTGCCATCGGCGCTTCCATGGTCGACCCTGAAGTCAAGATACATCTGACATGGTCCTGCCTTAAGGAAGAATACTGGCGTGAATTCGTTCGTGATAACCACTTCAGCATCGTGTCCGGTCCTGACCTTATCAAGCCTAAGAATGCCGATAACGAATACGGACTGTATACGATCGGAGAGGACGGGTCGATAACCAACATCGCATTCCCGCTGTGGAACTGGGGTAAGTACTATGAGCTGATCGTACAGACTATCCTGAATGACGCATGGGATGCCGAGGTCGCGGATGCGAAGGACAGCGCTATCAACTACTGGTGGGGAATGAGTTCCGGAGTAATCGATATATATCAGTTTGATACTGTTCCGTATGAGACACTTAAGCTGGTATCCATAATGCGTAAGGGACTGACATCCGATGTCATCAATCCGTTCGAGGGAGAACTCCGTTCGCAGACAGGTGTCGTACAGGATGCGTTAAGCCCGAGATTAAGCAACGAACAGATTATCAATATGAACTGGTTGTGCGATAATGTAGTCGGTTCAATACCGTCACTGGATGAGCTCACTGAGTCCGCCCGTAAGACCGTATTGGCTAACGGAATGCCGTTTATGCCGGCCGATAAGGTCGACAAGGCAGAGCAGGCAGATAAGGGCGAGACATGAAGATCCTGGTCGTAGCTGATGTTGAAGATAAGCTTTTGTATGACCACTTCGATAAGAAGCGTGTCGAGGGCGTAGAGCTTATCGTCGGCTGCGGCGACTTAAGAACCGATTATATAGACTTCCTCATCACCATGGTTAACGTTCCGATGATCTATGTGCGCGGCAATCATGATGACAGTCAGATCGCGAATCCGCCGCTCGGAGCTATCTGTATAGAGGACCGCATCTATAACTACAAAGGCGTGAAGTTCATGGGACTGGGCGGCTCATACCGCTATAATCCTAACGGAAGAAACATGTACACGGAGCGCGATATGAAGCTTCGTATGCTCAGGCTTCTCCCCAGGATCAAGCTTAAAGGAGGCATAGATGTTCTCGTCACTCATTCGCCTGCTAAGGGATACGGAGATCTCGAGGACCTTCCTCACAGAGGCTTTAATACATTCAATGATATAATGAACCGCTGCCATCCGAAGTACATGGTCCACGGCCACGTGCATATGAATTACGGAAGGATAAAGAAGGAGTACGATCATCCTTCGGGAACCAAGATCGTCAACGCCTGCGGTTTCAGGATTATTGACGTCTGACAAGCTCCGTCTGCGGCTGCGGAAAAATATTTTGAAATACACTTGCAAAGTAAAAGAAAGCAATGTATAATCGTCAAGCACGTTTGAAAGAACAACCAATACCTTTAAGATGGAGGTGAAAATATATGGCACATCCTAAGAGAAAATGGTCCAAGGCAAGGACATCACGTCACAGAAGCCTGTGGAAGCTTTCTGTACCGGGTTTTGTAGAGTGCCCGCAGTGTCATCAGAAGATGCTTCGCCGCACGGTTTGCAAGAACTGCGGATACCTCGATGGTAAGGCTGTTATAACAGTAGGCGAAGAAGAGTAATTCTTCCTTGAAGTAACTGAAACCAGGCGGTGTAGATTTTCTATCACCGCCTTTATTATTGCTTAGGAGAAAGATCATGAGTAAACCTACCGTAGCCATAGTCGGACGTCCGAATGTCGGAAAGTCTTCGCTTTTCAACACGCTCTACGGTGAGCGCATATCGATCGTACACGATACTCCCGGTGTAACCAGGGACCGTATTTATGCTACCGCGACATGGCGCGAGCGCGAATTCGTGATCATTGATACAGGCGGTATCGAGCCTGCAGGAGATGATGTCATCCTTCAGGGCATGAGAGCACAGGCCGAAGTTGCCATCGCTACGGCTGATGTCATCGTATTCATGGTCGATCTTAAGTCGGGCATGACGGCAGCAGATAAGGATATCGCCGCCATGTTAAGAAAATCCGGCAAGCCGGTGGTTATTGCCGTCAATAAGTCAGATAAGGTCGGAGAGCCTCCTGCCGAGATGTATGAGTTCTATAACCTTGGATTAGGAGATTCTGACATCGTTCCTATCTCGGCTGCGCACAGACTGGGAATCGGTGACCTGCTCGATAAGATCTTCGAGCATTTCCCTGCGCCCGGAGAAGGCGACGAGGATGAGGGAAGGATCAGAGTCGCTCTCATCGGCCGCCCTAATGCCGGTAAGTCTTCGCTCACGAATAAAATGAGCGGTTCTGACAGAAGTATAGTATCCGATATCGCAGGAACGACCAGAGATGCGATTGACGTAATGATAGACAACAAGTTCGGAAGCTTCGTGCTCGTAGATACCGCAGGTATGAGAAAGAAGAGCCGTATCGAGGATTCCGTCGAGAAATACTCCATGGTGCGTGCCCTGTCAGCCGTTGATAAGGCCGACGTGTGTGTCATCATGATCGATGCTTCCGTTGGTATTACGGAACAGGATACGAGAGTCGCAGGTGTCGCTCATGACAGCGGCAAGGCTTCAATCATCGTTATCAATAAGTGGGACCTGATCGACAAGGAGACGGGAACTCTCGAGGCCATGACGAAGATGGTAAAGGAGAGGTTCTCATTCATGGACTATGCTCCCGTTATCTTCATTTCCGCGAAGACCGGTCAGCGTGTCGATAAGCTGTGGGAAGCTATCGTGAAGGCTAACGAGTCCTCCGAGAAGAGACTGTCCACAGGCGTGTTCAACGATATGCTCACAGAGGCTGTCGCTATGGTACCTACTCCCCAGGATAAGGGTAAGCATCTTAAGATCTATTACGGTACACAGGTGGCGGTTAAGCCTCCGACGTTCGCACTGTTCGTTAATGATACCGAATTATCACATTTCTCATACGAGAGATATATCGAGAATCAGATAAGACGTAACTTCGGCTTCGAAGGAACGCCTATTAAGATACTAATGCGTAATAAGAAGGGCGAACAGACTTAAATATTTGTGCAAGTAGTCGGGTATGTATTCCCCGCTCCGAGTAGTTTAATAATAAAGGCAAAAAATCGTATTTTATATTATTAACGGAGTATCACGTATGAAGATCGAGAATTTAAGAAATGTAGCCATCATCGCGCACGTTGACCACGGCAAGACTACTATCGTCGATTCCATGCTCAAGCAGGCCGGTATCTACCGTGAGAATGAGCAGATCGTAGAGCAGGTAATGGACAGCAACGATCTTGAGAGGGAGAGAGGAATCACTATCCTTGCCAAGAACACGGCTATCGATTACAAGGGCATCAGAATCAACGTCGTTGATACTCCCGGACACGCAGACTTCGGAGGCGAGGTAGAGCGTGTACTTAAGATGGTAGACGCGGTACTCCTCGTAGTTGACGCTTTCGACGGCCCAATGCCTCAGACAAGATTCGTTCTTCACAAGGCACTCGAGCTCG
>CAMNNN010000030.1 GCA_946545505.1 uncultured Clostridia bacterium | reverse complement strand
TATCAGGAGGATTATCTTGGAATATAACTACGAAAACTCGACAAAAAACGACAAAAAACGACAAAGCCTGCGGGAACATTCCGCAGGCTTTTTATTGTGTAACGAAAACCACGCGATAGTCGCGTGGTTCCATAGAGCTTAAGCGATGAATAAAAACCTCCTGATGTAGAATTAACGCGTGACCTGCCAGTTACGCAACTACACCAGGAGGTAAAAATATGTCAGATAAAAACACCGACGCAAGAAGTCTAGCACACACAAAATGGAACTGTAAATATCATGTAGTATTCGCTCCAAAGTATAGAAGGAAAGTATTCTTCCAAGAAAAAAGAGCGGATATAAGAGAAATTATACAGACCCTCTGTAAGTGGAAGGGTGTAGATATTATCGAAGGAGAGATATGCCCGGATCACATACATCTGTTGTTGAGTATTCCGCCCAAAATGAGCGTTTCGAGTTTTATGGGATACCTGAAAGGGAAGAGCAGTCTGATGATCTTTCAGAAGTATGGAAATATGAAGTTCGCATATCGAAATCGCGAATTTTGGTGCAGAGGATATTACGTAGATACAGTTGGGAAGAACACGGCAGCGATAAAAACGTACATAGCCAACCAACTGAAGAACGATAAGGAAGCGGATCAACTTTCAATGTTTGATCCGCGCGACCCATTTATGGGTAGCAAGTAACACTTCGCGTGGCTGGCAGGCCAATAATAGACACACGTGTGTGTGGCTAGTAGTATGAGGGCTATGCCCGAAAATGAAAAACCACCGGCTAGGCCGGTGGATGTTTATTGTGCGTGAATTAACGCTTAACTATTATCCCTTCGGATGAGGCATGTACCTGTACAGAGCCATAGCCGTTCCGGAAATAGGCATGGACTGAAGCATGATCTTACCGGGACCTGTGAGAGTTGTATTGAACAGACCCTCGCCGCCGAACAGAACATTCTTAACGCCCTTAACCATCTCTACCTCGAGATTGATTGTGCTGTCCATCATTACTGTGTAGCCTGTGTCAACAACCATCTTCTCGCCGGGCTGGAGGTCATACTCGATAGCTGTTCCGTCGATCTCGAGGAAGACAATACCGGTACCCTGGAATCTTTGCATGAGGAATCCCTCACCGCCGAAGAAACCGCCGCCTACATTCTTCTGGATTCCTACGCTCTGCTCGATGTTACCGAAAGAAGCGAGGAAAGCACCCTTCTGTGCGAGGAAGGAGTTGCCGTTCAGCTCGATAGCTCTGATGGAGCCGGGAAAGGAGGAAGCGAAAGCAATCTCGCCTGCCTGCTCTGCTGTGTAAGTGTTGATCATGGCTGACTCGCCTGTTACCATTCTGCCGAACATCTTTCCGAGGCCGCCGCCTGTTGATGTCTGCATCTTGATTCCTGCTGACATCCAGCTCATGGAACCGGATTCACAGTTTACTGACTCGCCGGGGTTAAGACTGATGATTACTACGGGTAAGCTCCCGCCTTCGATTCTGTAGTTCATATTGAACCTCCTTCGCAAATAATATTTATTTTACTATAAAATTTATGATATTGTCAGCCGATCAGTTTATATATAAGCCTTATTTTTTGACTTTTACAAATGCTTGCATTATGGTTAATTGAGTTCGATATCATGTCATGGGGGGACAGAAATGATTGCTTCAACAAAGGGGAGGTATGCCCTTCGCGTTATGGCGGATATGGCAGAAAACTGCAAGGACGGCGAGTTCGTTTCGCTTAAGGACATTGCAGCCAGAGAAGAGATTTCAGAGAAGTATCTTGAGGCTATAATGAAGCTTCTTGTCGAGAACAAACTGGTTCTCGGTCACCGCGGTAAGGGCGGCGGATACCGCCTTGTTAAGAAACCCGGGGAGTACAGTGTAGGAGAGATCATCAGGGCGGCAGAGGGTGACATTGCCCCTGTAGCATGCCTTTCGCAGGGTGCGCAGAAGTGCGATCGTTATGATGTGTGCAGAACGGTTTCCATGTGGGAGAAGCTCGACACGATCATCAACGACTATCTTGACGGGGTTGCACTTACAGATCTCGCCTGAAATCCCGCTTATTAACAAAATTCTAATATTTTTAATATATAACGCGTGTTAGAATTGCATTATGGATTTTTCTGAGCTTGAGAAACAGGGTTATAGGCTCTTTTGGCAGGATGAATTCGACGCAGGTGAACTTAACAGGGATTCCTGGAAC
Source organism: uncultured Clostridia bacterium (assembly GCA_946545505.1). Classification (GTDB taxonomy): domain Bacteria; phylum Bacillota; class Clostridia; order Saccharofermentanales; family Saccharofermentanaceae; genus Saccharofermentans. The sequence continues at coordinate 8,386 of CAMNNN010000030.1, read as the reverse complement.
GTCGAGGAGCACCCCGCAAAGTGGGTTAACGATGAACTTCAGGACATCGTTGATGACGGCCAACATGTTTTTACCGACAACGGACACCTTGTAATCAGACCGGAAAGAGTTATTGATTCCGATAAGTCAGTCTCATATCGGTCCGGAAGGCTCAATACCAAAGGTAAGGTGGACTTCACTTACGGTTATGTGGAGGCCAGAGTTAAAACCTCTAACGGCAAAGGATTTCTTACAGCTTTAAGACTGCTTCCTACAGACAATGCATACGGCAGTTGGCCGAGATCGGGTTCGGTAGATATTATCGTCGCTGACGGCCAGTATACGGAGAACGGCTTCAGCATAGTTCACTTCGGTGATCCTTCCGAGACACGTAACGGAAAGTTCGGCGACGGAAGAACGGATCTGTCGGCAGACTATCATACTTATGCCGTCGAGTGGCTTCCCGGCGAGATGATATTCTATATCGACGGAGAAGAATACTACAGAAATTCATATTGGTATTCGACCGATGATGACGGAAGGATGTATGCGTATCCCGCACCTTTCAATAAGCCTTTTCACATCGAGGCGGATGTCGCGGTAGGCGGGGTCGGAACAGCTAATCCCGGAAGACTCACTTCCTTCGGCCCGGAGTCTGAATGCCACATCGATTACATCAGGGTATACAGGAAAGAATCGTATGATGAGGATGTCGCGATCCCCGATTATAAGAAGCATTTCAAGGAGCCTGATTCCTCAGGAAATTATATAAGCTTCGGTCCGGATGACTGGAAGTTCGAGCTTGCCTGTGCAGGAGAGGCGATATGTGACAGAAAAGGCAATTCCTTCACGATAGATATAATTAACTCCGGCGATGCCGAGTATTCCGTTCAGCTTGATCAGTGTGGGCTCCCCCTTCTTAAGGGTGATAAGTACTGCGTATCCTTCGAGACGATGGCGACGGAGAAAAGACATTTTAAGGTCGCGGTTACGGCTCCTAACGTACGCTGGTGCAGATACCTTGATGACACGGTGGTCGAGGTCGATACCGGGTGGCAGAAGCATTACTTTCCTTTCGAAATGACGGCTGCCGACGACGATAACGGCAGACTCGAGTTTAATTTCGGCAACAGTTCTAATGACGCTGCCGTAAGCATAAGAAACATCAGGTTTGAGAAGATGCCTTCCTATACGGACAGACGTAAGACTATTGCAGTCGTAGGTTCGTGGGATGATGCGGAGAATTTCAACCTGTTTATCCAGGCTCTTCTGACACCTGAGATCAACAGGGAATATGTTATAACGGGATTCACATTCGGACTCGATGACAAGAGTGCTGCACAGCCCGAGATAGGTGATAAATTTGTCGAGTTCATCAGCAGATTCAATATGGCAGCAATGGTTGTGTTCGCCGAGATGATCAAGACCCCTGAAGTGCTCGGCAAACTTCGCGATCTTTGTAAGAGAAAGTGCATCCCCGTAGTTTTCCTTGAGCACCAGTATGACGGAGTTATCAATGCGGTGCTTAACTATTCATCGGGATTCGAGAAGATCGTTGCTCATATTCTTGACGATCACAGATGCACGAGAGTTAAGTTCATGGGAGGATCTCCCGATAATCCGTATTCCATAGAGCGTGAGAATATCTATAAGCGCCTCATGGCGGCTCACGGCCTTAAAGTTACTAAGGACGATATTTTGTATGGCGACTTCTGGGATGCGACTGCGACCCGAGTCATTAACGAGATGCTCGATAAGGGAATAGAACTTCCCGAGGCTGTCGTCTGCGCGAATGATTCGATGGCGCTCGGCGTGTGTGATGCTCTTAAGTCACACGGATACAGGGTTCCCGAAGACTGCATAGTAACAGGCTTTGACGGCGTCATGCACGGAATGCTTCATTCGCCTTCAATTACCACAGCCGTTCCTTCATACAGCAGTCTGTGCCGCTATGTTATCGACATCATCGAGGGGAAATTACCGTGGCTTAACGGCAGGACGATTAAGACTTCAATCGACTACACCGAGAGAATAGCCAGTTCATGCGGATGCGTCAAAGATGAAGTTCTGTCTTTGCAGAAAACGGTTAATACGCTTTCTGAGAGCAATCAGGACTATTTCAGACATACGCTTGAGATGGGTAAGCTCGTTACCCGAGCTCTCAGTATGAGCAATATCGACGAGACGTCGGATTATCTTAACCGTTTCCTGTGGCTTTGGAAGGATGATTATTATTTCATCGGAATCACCAAAGGATACCATGACGGATGTGTTCATTCGATCTTCCACGGTAGCAAACAGGAGTTCGCTGAGAAGGAGAAGTACTACAACCTAAAATATCCTCTGCCCGAGTGGGATAAACTCGTCAACAGGGACAGCGGCATCAACGTTATACTGTTCAGACAGATCAGAACTATGGACGAGGAATACGGTTACATGAGCTGTGCCTACTCCAATCTTGAGACAAGAAAACATCAGAGATTCGAGGAGTTCGGTATCTACATCTCCGCTATGGTAAGTTCGCTTATTGATAAGGCGAAGATCCTTGAGGCGAACAGTGCCATCAGCCGCTTGAGCGAGCGCGATTACCTCACTAATCTGTACAACAGAAGAGGCTTCTTCGAAGGCATCGACAGAATGCTTAAAGATCCGAAGAATAAAGGTCGTATCTTCTCGCTGTTCACCATCGATATGGACGGCCTCAAGTATATCAACGACCACTACGGACATCTCGAAGGCGATAACGCTATTATCATCCTGTCGAAGTCACTTCAGGCATATGCCGGAGAGAACGGTATTTGTGCAAGATACGGCGGTGACGAGTTCGCCATGGCTATGGTGGGTGATATCAGTATTGCCGATGACTATGAAGAAATCCGTGAGAGGATCCATCAGCATTCCATGAAGGACCCGATCGTTAAGGAACTCGATTACAGCATCAATGCCAGTATGGGTATTGCCGAGTGCGTCATTACTGACGAGATAGATCTCGAGGGTTTGATCAGGCTCGCCGATATGCGTATGTATGATGATAAGCGGGTTCGTAAAGGAAGTAACGAGATACGATGAGCGGAACTGGCGGATTTCACCGTGACGGAAGAGTATTGAGACTTATTAAGCCGCGCCCTAAGGGAATCCTTAGGGTAATATTCTCGAGGTTTATGTTCATCCTTCTGATGATCGCGGTGCAGATCTTCATACTCGTTCTCCTTTACTTCATGTTCGAAGAATATGTAGCCAACATTAATACCATTATGCTCATGTTCTCCGTGCTTATGGTCATCTATCTTTATAACTCGAATATGGACTCGACAAGTAAGCTCACATGGATGATGCTTATAGGTCTTTTCCCTGTGCCGGGAGCACTGTTCCTGGGATTTACAAGACTTGATTTCGGAAGCCGTAATCTTAAGCGTAATCTGCTTGATGTTAAGCAGAAGACCAAGGACAGGATCCCTCAGGATCAGTCGATCATCGATAAGCTTGAGGAAGACGGCGGCAACATGGAAGATCTTCATCACTACATGTCCAAAACCGGTAATTTCCCGATATTCGAGAATACATCCGCAGAGTATTTCTCAGACGGTTCTGACTTCTTCGAGCGTGTTCTCGCGGATCTCGAACAGGCTGAGAATTACATCTTCGTCGAGTACTTTATTATCGCCGAAGGTTATATGTGGGGAAGGATACTCGATATACTTGCCGATAAGGCTGCCAAGGGTGTCGATGTGCGCGTTATGTACGACGGCATGTGCGAGATCTCGCTGCTCCCTCCGGACTATGTCAAGAGGATGAATAACCTCGGAATAAAGTGCAAGGAATTCGCACGTATATATCCGTTCCTGTCCACTTACTATAACTACAGAGATCACCGTAAGATCCTCGTCATTGACGGCAAGCAGGCTTACACCGGCGGCGTTAATATGGCTGATGAATACATCAATCTGAAGCCCAGGTTCGGTCACTGGAAAGACAATGCCATAAGACTCGAAGGAGATGCGGTAAGAAGCTTCACGCAGATGTTCCTTGAGCTTTGGAATCTGTCGCTCCCCGATCCTTCGTTCGAGCAGGTGGATAACTTTAAGTCCGTAAAAGTTGAAGGCGCTTCCGGCTTCTTCATGCCTTTCTCGGATTCGCCTCTCGATTCCTATCAGGCAGGTGAAGCTGTGTTCCTGGATGCTCTCGGCCGTTCGGAGAAATACATTCATATCATGACACCGTATCTTATTATCGATGATACGATGAAGAATGCGTTGAAGCTTGCGGCTCTGCGTGATGTCGACGTTAAGCTTATTCTTCCGGGCATTCCCGACAAGAAGCCCGCTTACGCCATCGCGAAATCACACTACAGTGAGCTCGTTAATGCCGGTGTTAAGATCTATGAATATACTCCCGGATTCGTTCACTCCAAGGCTATGGTCTCGGATGATATCAAGGCTATGGCAGGCTCCATTAATCTCGACTACAGAAGTCTTTATCATCACTTCGAGTGTGCGGTCTACATGTATAAGTGCGATGCTGTCGCCTCCATCGAGAAGGACTTCCAGGAAACACTGCTTAAGTGCAGGCAGGTCACACCCGAGACTATAAAGAATGAGAAACTCGGATACAGACTTATGGCTAAGCTCCTTAAGTTTGTAGCACCGTTGATGTGAGGTCGTTATGAGAAAAGTATTGTCTGTCATAGTTGCGGTTCTGTTTATATTTGCTGCATATCCCGAAGCAATTCCCGTCAGAGCCGATACTCCGATGACTGCGTCTGAGCAGGTCGCTGCGATGAGCGTCGGATGGAATCTGGGTAACACACTGGATGCATACGGAACATGGATAGATAACGTCACTCCTTCAAATGTGGAGACATGCTGGGGCAATCCTCTGACGACCAGACAGATGATAGCCGCAGTCCGCGAGCGCGGATTCAACACGATAAGGATTCCCGTAACCTGGGCACAGTTTACTGACAGCAACGGTAATGTCGATCCTGCATGGATGTCGCGTGTAAAGGAAGTTGTGGATTGGGCTTTGGATGAAGGCCTTTATGTCATCCTGAATGTTCATCACGATACGGGTGAGCACGGTTCTGATAAGGTGTGCTGGCTCATCGCCGATACAGGCACATATGATTCCGTTCATTCCAGATTCGCCGCTTTGTGGACCAACATAGCCAATGAATTTAAAGATTACGATAACCGTCTGATGTTTGAAGGTTATAACGAGATGCTCGACATGAATAATTCCTGGAATGCCCCGACAACAGGCAACGGTGCATATGATGCGGTCAATTCATTTGCCCAGCTGTTCGTTGATACGGTACGTGCGACAGGAGGAAACAACGCTACCAGAAATCTCATTGTGAATACTTACGTGGCATCCACGGATCCAAGCGTTCTTAACAGCTTCGTGCTTCCCACTGATACTGTACCTGATCATCTTATTTGTGAGGTACATGCTTACACTCCGTGGCAGTTCTGCTCACATGACGGGGACGCATCTTATACATCGTTCGACAGCAACTGCCAGTCAGAGGTCGACGGCATGCTGAATGCGGTTAAGTCCTTCTCGGATTCACTCGGTGTTCCCGTGATCATCGGTGAGTTCGGTGTTGAGAATCAGAATAATGATGCCGACAGAGCATCTTATGCCGGTTACTATGTACAGCAGGCCGCTGCCCGCGGAATCAGATGCATCTGGTGGGATAACGGAATCTTTGATTACGGCGGTTACGGAATTCTTGACCGTAACTCACTTACATGGAATGATGCCATCGCTTCGGCTCTTATCGATAATGCTCCCGAAGGAAGCAATGCTGTACAGGCTGCTGAACAGACCGAACCTGCCGGGCCTTCTGAGGCAGCACAAGCCGAGACTTCGGCAGCACAGACCGAAATCTCCGAAACTACTGCAATTGCACAGCTTACACCGGCGGCAGAGACCGGGGTAAATTCACAAGATTTTAACGAACATACTTCACTCATTCCGATATTATTAGTAATAGGAGCAGTTGTCGTTATTGCAGCTTATGCAGGACTGTTCCTGTTAGGCAGGAAACACGCGAAGAAATAAGCTTTCAGGCTTATACAGGGTAACAAACATGGATGAGAACAAGCGTCTTAATATCGGTCTTCTGATCGATGATCTCGACAACAATTTTTCTGCACAGGCGTGTAAGGGTGCTGAGTTTGCAGCCAAGGTCATAGATGCCAACCTGTATATCTTTCCGGGTCACTATATAGGCAAATCCGATACGAGATATCAGGACAAGCAGTACGAGTATCAGTACAATTCTGTATTTAAACTTATCAATGAGAAGCACATAGATATCCTCTATGTCCTGTTCGGTATCATATGTTCGCGTGCCGATCAGCAGCAGCAGGAAGACTTTCTTAAGATGCTGCCGAAGGTACCTACCGTTCTTCTGTTTACTGAGTATCCCGGATATGCGTCGGTAATGTACGATAACCACACAGGTCTCGGTCAGGCTATCCGCCATCTCATCGTTAAGCATAATTGCAAGAATATCGGATTCGTATGCGGTCCTATGACTAACCAGGATGCAAGGGAACGTCTTGAAGTATATAAGGAGACGCTCGAACTGGAAGGTATAGCATACGATGAGAAGCGTGTCGTTTACGGAGATTTCACAGAGGATGTCGGAGATGTGGTCGAGGATCTTCTTAACAGAAATCCCGATCTTCAGGCCATCTCATTTGCCAATGACGTTATGGCTTTGGGCGGCTATAAGAAGCTTAAGGAGAAGGGGAAGATGCCCGGCAAGGATATCCTTGTAACGGGCTTCGACGATGACATTTTCGCAGTGTCGATGAGCCCGCCGCTTACGACTGTTGACGCGAGTTCGGCTGACCTTACTTACAAGTCTGTTCTTAATGCCAGAAGGTTCATCGACGGCAAGAAGATAGAGAGAATGAGCATCCGCACATATCTCGTTCAGAGATCGTCCTGCGGCTGTAACGGCCTTGATGTTGAGCTTCAGCGTGAGAGACTGAGACTCGACGGACTCGAGACGGGCAGTAAGAGATTTGTAGACGAGAGCATCAAATACCTGTTCGGTATGTTTGATGATGATGAATCCGTAATCAGGATCAAGCAGTCTCTCGGTGCATTCCTCGAGGAGTATTCCAGGTTTATTCTTTCCGGCTGCGACAGAGAAGTGCTCGAGTCATTGAACTATGCATTCGAGACTATTCTCGAGACTAATCTTCTGGCTTATACGACGCCTGAGAAGGTATTTAATCTCCTGCAGTCTTTGCTGTATGAAGGAACTCTCGTAACCAAGGATCAGAAGTGTCAGGTTCTCCTTAATGAGACATTTGCCGACTACTACAGACATCTGTCGTTTGCGGGATTGTCTCTTACCAGAGAGAACCTGTCGAAGACAGAGCGGATCTCGAGACTTATCAATAAGCAGACGGGCGATGTCTTCCTCATGAGCAACAACGCCGACATACCGTATGATCATATTCTTGACGGCTTGAGTTCTGTTGGTTTCAGACGTACTTATCTGTATCTGTTCCAGGGTAATACCAAGACGTCTGCAGATGTCGAATGGAGATGTCCTCCGTCGGTCCTTCTTAAGGCAATAAACGATGAAGAGGGTATAAGGATCCTTCCTGAAGAGCAGCAGCTGTTGAGAACGGAGAATATGTTCGCGAACGAGTTTATTCCCGATAACAGAAGGCAGACTGTAGTCGTATTCCCGCTGTTTGTAGGTGATGATATGTACGGAATGCTGGTCTCCGAGATGGACAGCAGCAACCTCAACAATATGTCTCCCGTGGCATATCAGATTGCTGTTACTTTGAAGTCGCTGTTTATGATCGAGGAGCAGAATAAAGCCAAGCAGAATCTTCAGGCCTCTCTTGATCAGTTCATGGAGGATAACTCCAGACTTAATGCGATCGCCAGATTTGACGAACTTACCGGACTTTATAACAGAAGAGGCTTCCTCGACTTTGCCCAGGCTGAGATCGGCAAACCCGATAATAAGGGCAAGAGAGCACTTATCTGCTTTGCTGACATGGATAACCTCAAGTACGTTAACGATAAGTTCGGACATGATGAAGGTGACTTCGCGCTTCGTGAGATCGCTTCGATCCTTAAGGAATCTTTCCGTGATGCAGATATCATCGGGCGTCTCGGAGGTGACGAGTTTATTGTCTTCGCCATGGTCCAGGTGAGTGATTACGAGGCCAATATCAAGGAGCGTATCATCAACATCACGAAGAAGCATAACGAAGCGGTTAACAAGCCTTATCCTATCGACATGAGTACCGGTATCTGCGAGTTCATCTGCGGCAACGATATCGACATTCATGAGATCATCGACAGGGCTGATGAGAAGCTGTATAAAGAGAAAAAACTGATGGCATTTGTTTTGCTTGTTGTTGTA
>CAMNNN010000029.1 GCA_946545505.1 uncultured Clostridia bacterium | reverse complement strand
TGGTTTCGTCCATTGGAATGATGATGAACAAATGGCTGAATTCATTTTGGAGTGTTCTGAGATTAATGGAATAAATGTATTGGGGGAATCTGCTGTAGAGGTTAAAAGCGGCCAGTCTCTTCATCTCTGTGAACCTTTGTCAATTCCTCACTCAGAATACTTTGCTCTTTATATACCTGAAACACAGGAATACTATTTGTCTGACGGTATACCAATCCGAGAAGATGATAGACTCATTGAATTCACTACTGTTGATGGAACGATAACAATAACGGATATAACAGATGAATATGAGCAAAAACACATAACGCCTTTTGTATATACAACAGCAGTATTGATGTTTATTGCGTTGATGATATTAGGCTTCACAATGCTTAAGCCCAATTTGCTTGGGATTATCGTTTTGATAATTGTTAATATTGTTCCCTCCTGGTTTATGACATTGTTGGATCACTTTATGTCAGCCGGAGAATTATACGGCATGTTTGCTGCTCCATTTATTGCATTTGTTTATATGGCTTTCTCATTTCCTGTATACTATTTGACTTTTCATAAAAGAGAGAAGAGCAGCAAGTTTATTCCATATGCGTTATGGTCTGCAGGGATAGAAGCAGGCGCATTTTGGTATATTTTCATCCATATTGGCAGGATTACAGATGCACTCTGGTAGTATAAGCAAGTCTGGAGGAATGATTTAGACTTTCTCTTTTTAGCTGGCTCTTATAGAAATAAAAACGCCTAGAGTATTTCTCTATGCGTTTATCGTCGGACGCTTCTTTTCTAATTTGGTTTCACGCGTTATTAGCATAGAAATACCCCCAAAAAGTTTAACATCTCTGTCCAACTTTTGGGGGTAACTTCATAAAAATTGGCGGAGATGGAGGGAGTCGAACCCTCGCGCGAGTTGCCCCGCCTAAAGCTTTAGCAAAGCCTCCCCTTCGGCCTCTTGGGTACATCTCCGTGCCGAATTGTATAGCGCTTTTGCGCTGACAAATGTTGATTATAGCATATTCTTTCTGATTGTGCATTATCTGAAAAACATATCTGCCAAAGATACATTGCCGGTTTGACTGCCTTTTTTGAAAACAGGCAGTTTTTATGGCAAGAAAGTGCCGTTTTCTGCCAAACGCACTGCCTGTTTTCAAAACAGACGGCGATTTTGGCAGTGAGCGCGTTCCTAACGCAGAATAGCATAGATAATTATCGCTATGTAGTGCTATCATTAGTGCCATGCGTGAACTGGCAGGCAAAATAACTGAATTTATCAGGAAGGATCCGATACTTGTAATCTCAGGGATACTCGCAGCAGTGTCCTGTTTTATCGTGCCGCCGGACGCCCAATACGCGGGCTATATCAACTTCCGCGTTCTCGCGATCCTTATGAGCCTCATGCTGGTGGTGGCGATACTCTTAAGGATCGGCACCTTCGACTTCCTGACAGACCGCCTCCTCGGCAGACTCAGGACATCAAGAAGCGTCTGCCTGCTTCTGACGATACTGTCATTCATCATGGCGATGTTCCTCACGAACGATGTCACGCTTGTCACTCTCGTCCCCTTCTCCATCGCGGTGCTGAAGAGCTTTGACGACAGAAGAACCCTCATGTTCACGCTCATCCTCATGACCGTCGCGGCCAACCTCGGCAGTATGTTCACTCCCATCGGCAATCCGCAGAACCTGTATCTGTACACGAAGTACGGGATGGAACTGCTTCCTTTCCTTAAGCTAATGGCGCCCTACAGCGCGCTGTCACTCGCGCTTACCGCAGGAGCCGTAATGCTCCTGTGCCGTAACAAAAAGTCCGAATACAAGCGTATCTCGGAAGTGCCCGTCCCGGACGCGAAGAAGCTTACGGTGTGTATTGTGCTTTTCGCAGTGTGCGTACTCGCGGTAGCCGGCATCATTAACTGGATCATAATGTTCGCAGCAGTAGTTGCCGCCGTCACCGTAACGGACCGCAAGGCATTCAAGTATGTCGACTACGCGCTGCTTCTGACGTTCGTGTTCTTCTTCGTTCTCATCGGCAACATCGGCCGCATCACTTATGTTTACGACACGCTCTCGAAGGTAGTCGCTGTCTCTCCCGTGCTCACCGCCGTAGCAGCTTCGCAGATCATAAGCAACGTGCCCGCCGCGATGCTTCTGTCAGCCTTCACGGACAACGGCGAAGCACTCGTCATCGGCACCAACTTAGGCGGCCTCGGCACACTCATCGCGAGCATGGCATCTCTCATCACATACAAGTTCTATTCCGCCATGCCGCAGGAAAACAAAAATGCCGGCATCACTTATCTGCCGGCATTCACTGTAGTCAACCTGATCTTCCTCGCGGCACTCACCGCGCTGTGGTTTCTTATCCGCTGACGCCCTCGTCAGCCTCACCCTGCGTCACGTTCGTATCGTAGCTTTCCATCTGGAACACACGCACATAATCCACGCGCATCTGTGAGCTCTCGTCGAAAAGCGCAGTCTCGTCAGGATCGCCGGGCCAGTTACCGCCGACAGCAACATTCAGAATGATGTAGAAAGGCTGGTCGAACGGAGCCGGGTATGGATTGGGATCCTGGCCGTCCATCGCCGAATACCAGAAGTTTGTCGAGTAATACATATCACCGTCGCAGTACCATCTGATCTCGCCGGGCTCCCACTCGATGGCAAACACATGATACTCGCTCGCGAAGTCGCCTGAAGCGAGGTCGTATATACCCTGATTCTGCTGGTGCGGGTTGCCGTAGTGAAGCGTACCGTACAGCCTGTCAGTGTCGCTTCCTAAGATCTCCATGATGTCGATCTCGCCGGACTTAGGCCAAGTACCGTAACTCTCGTCGTCGGACATCATCCAGAATGCGGGAAGGAAGCCCTGTCCCGAAGGAACTCTGATGCGTGCTTCCACTCTTCCGTAAGTGAATGCGTGAAGATGATATGTATTGATCCTTCCCGATGTGTAGAAAGCGCGGCCGTTGTCGTTAGTGCCCATCATAGGCTGGATGACGAGGTCGCCGTCCTCGACGAAGATATTCTCACCGTCCTGCACATAAGTCTGAAGCTCATTGTTGACCCAGCCCGGGCGGTGATATTCCTGAACCCAGGAAGAAGCATCCAGCTCATCGCCGTCAAACTCATCATGCCATACGAGGTAGTAGCCTTCGGGAGGCGTGATATCGGGATCCTCTATGGGAGGCAGCGGAGTGGGCGTAGGAGCCTCTGTGGCCTCTGTCTCGACCGCCTCGGTCTCGGTCGCTTCCGTCTCGGCAACTGTAGTTTCAGTTGTCTCAGAAGGAGCCTGTACAGTCTCAGACACCGTCTCCGCGGGAGTTTTCGAGCATGCGCTGACTGCCATTGCCGCAGCCATTACAAGTGCTGCATATCTGATTGATTTCTTCATAAGAAACCTCCTTAAGGAGTTGCTATGCGCTAATAATATCAGACCATTTTCTGATAGTAAAAGCATGCGAGCTGCGTTCTGTCGCGAAGGTCGAGCTTCGTCAGTATCGAGCTCACCATATTACGCACTGTTCCTTCACCGAGGAACATCTTCTCGGAGATCTCCTTGTTCGACAGCCCATCCGCGACGAGCTTGATTACCTCGAGCTCCTTCCCGGTTATGTCAAACTCCGCAGGGTCGAAATTATCCTTACGGTTAAGAAGGTCAGGAAGCTTCTCGACGACCTTGCCTCCGAACACCGCCTGCCCCGAAGCGACCGCTCTTACTGATGAAGGCAGCGATCCGCAGTCCTGCTTGATTATGTATCCCTTGGCGCCTATCTTAAGCGCCTTGTTGATATATTCGTCATCAAGGAAAGTCGTAAGGAAAAGTATCGCGGCCTTCGAGCCGTTCTTAATAATCTGCTCCGCGGCCTCAGTGCCGTTCATACCCTCCATTCGTATATCCATGACGATGACGTCCGGATCCACGGAAGACGCTAGCTTCACCGCCTCCTCACCTGAACCTGCGACTGCCTTAACTTCTATATCAGTCTCGTTATCGAGGATTATCTTCAGCGATCCCGACACAAAAGGATCGTCGTCAACGATCATTACGCTTATCATGTTATTCCCCCTTCTTCTTCGGAATCGTCACCATAACGGTAAATCCTTCCTTATCCGACATCACGCTCGCGCGTCCGCCTGCGGCCTTCGCTCTCGATGCAATGTTGTTAAGACCGATGCCTCCGCCTTCCGAACCGCTTCCGCTGAGGTCGTATTCCCTGACCTCATTGCTTCCGTTATCAAATATCTTCACGCGCCAGAAGGACACGTTCTCCACTACTTCTATAAGCACCTTATCGCCGCTGCTGTGCTTCGAGATATTGGTGACCGCTTCCTTGATTATACCGAGTACCGCATTCTTAAGTGCATTGTCAGCGGGCGAATCGATGACCGTGTTCACCGTGACATCGAACCTCTGATCGAGCGTGGACGTTATCTCGTTAATCCCTATCGACAGATCGATCGAATCGTCATGAAGTTCATGCACACTCTTCCTCATGGAAGTCATCGCGAGGTCCAGCGTCTGCGCCACCGACTCTAGCTGTTCTCCCACCGCCTTATCCTTGTTAATGATCTTAATAGCCTGCATCTGTACAATAACGCGCGTTATCATGTGGCCGACGTTATCGTGTATCTCACGCGCGATCCTGTTACGCTCTTTCAAGGTCGCCATGTAGACTTCGTTGTCGGCGTTCTTCATCGTCTCCTCGCGAAGCTTCTGCGCATTAAGAGAATCGAACCTGGCATCATCGTACTTCTCGCGTAAAGTCCTTTCGACATGATCGCGTCTGTATGTGTTAAACGCGAGGTAAGCCGCGAGAAGCGACAGCAGGAGCACAGTAATCTTCAGCATGAGGTCACTGCTTCCGATAACAACCGGAACAGCAAGCGCACATGAAGCCGCCACACGCACCGTAAGCGACACTCTTCTCGAGAAATTCCTCTCGCAATAAATGAGCGAGTAGACCACCGAGGGCACGGCTAATGCCATCACGGGAAACAGCAAGGCTGAAGCGAAAGCTACAGCCGCACAGAGTATCGCGATGGTCTCCTTACGCTTAAGTTCGCACAGGAGGCCTAGTATCAGGGATATCAGAATAACAGCAATATCCGCCGCTCCCGGCAGTCCCGACTTAAGGACTAACACGGAAGCGGCGGTGCCAAGCCATATTACTATTCTGTCGACCATCCTCCAGCTCATGTATACATTATACGATTATTCGGTCTTTACTGCGTTCCTTGCCTTGCCTAATCCGGATGACTTAACGAAAGCCGCTGCCAGCGTGAAGACCACTATGAAGAGGATCTCGATGCCGAAGCACATGAGAAGCTTATCCGGCTCGTAAGCGGTACTTGCGTCAGCCATGTTCGACGCATATACACACCAGTACATGGGCATGAACTTCGCTATGGTAAGAAGTCCTTCACCGAGAAGATACTGAGGTACGAATACACCTGACGTGAATGCCATCGAGAGGCTCACGATATTCGTTACCATTGTAAGTGTATTGCTCGTAAGATCGAATGAAGTTACGAATGATGCGAATGCGCAGGAGATGAGTGTCGTAAGGAACGAGTTGATCACAAGAAGCCACCAGTAATCACGGAAAGCTGCGGAATCCTTGGCAAATCCTAAGATCACATTAATCAACATGAACATGATCCACAATGCTATTCCCGATACGGCAATTCCCAGGGAATTCGCGAAGCTTATCTTCTTTCTGTTTACGGGCGAACACTCGATGCGGTCACAAATGAGCTTATTGTTGTTGGCGATTACGGTATGGCCGATGCCGAGCGTCATAAAACCCAAAGAAAGATACGGGAAGAACTGATTGATGAATATGATGACAACATCGCCTTCATTCGTGGGAGAGCTTCCGTCTTCCTCCTGAACGATATTAAGAGCCGCTGTATCAAGCATCAGTTCCTTCGCAAGTTCCGCGCACGTCTCGGGAGCGTAACCCATATTCTCATAATCTTTGTAGGCCTGAATGTAGTTATTAACTGCATTGTCTATCATGTAGATCGAGCCGGACTTATCCATATTGGTAAGATATGTGATCTCTCCGGTACCGTCAGCAAAACCATCTTCGATCTTCAGGTGATACTCGCTTAATCCGAAGAATACCAGGTCCTGTATGGAGCTTTGGGATCTGCCGAACACAGGTGTTACATTGTTGTTTACGCTTAAGTAATCGATAAGTCCTTCGGACAATGCCGAATGATCGCCATCAATATAAGATATCTCTATCGATTCCTGGACGGCATAGTCCGGGCCGCCGGTCTCGGATGCCATTGCAGGTGCTGCGACCATTACGCCTATTACCATGGCTACAAATATAACCGCATATATGATCACGCCTGTGCTGTTGTTCTTAAGAAGCTTGAAGAAATTCTTAAACAGAAGCATATTTTTCCCTCCTCAATACTGCGATACCGATGGCAAGGAAGACCACGGTAAGACCTATGATCTCCGCGATGTTCATGAAGAACCCTTCTGCGGAATTGCCGATCGTAAGCTTGAACAGTGCCATGTTCAGGACTGTCGCCGGGTTGATCTTGTTAAAGATCGGGAAGTATCTCTCGAATAATCCCGGCAGCTGCGATATCATCTCGCCGCTTAAGAAAACGGATATCATGATCAGAGACGTCGCCTTGTTTCCTCTCTGGTGTACATCACCCTTGAAACACAGGCCGCAGATAACGCCGAAGCTGATCGAGAACATTACAGCAGACACTACGAAAAGCCCAAGCTTCAGGTAATCGTTCCCAAGGTAGATCCCGAACACATACTTCATTACCATAAGCTGTATCGCTACTATCACGAGACCGGGGATAACCCTCGCGGCAAAAGCGGTTACTACCATCTGACCTTTGCGGGCGGGGGAAACCGAGTAGCGCATTGCTACCGCAGAAACGTCTGCGCGGAGGTCTCCCACCATGTTTATGCCCATCATGGCCATGAAGAGGATGCCCATTACGAGCGTGCTCAGGAAGTACCAATTGTACGGGTTCGGCTCCGCACCGAAAGCGTCCTCCTCGGACACCGTGTAAGTTACGTTCTCTCTGGCATCATTTACGAGCTCCATCGCGAAGGCAGGGTCCTGTTCCCAGGCATCAGCAATCAGCTGATAGCGCTGCTTATATGTGTCTGCTATGGAGCCTGCCACTGCCGCGGACGTAATCGAGTGATTCTCCTGAAGATAGACCTCGACGTCGCCGTCGGATACAACGAAGATTATCTCTGCTTCTTCCACGGCAAGCTTAGCCTTGGCTTCCTCGAGTGAGTCCGCCTCCTCAAGGATGAAGAGCTGATCCTCAGATCCTTCCTCCGACAGAGATTCTATAAGGTCTTCGAAGCCCTCCTGATATACGCCCTGACCTTCGGTGATAAGGATCGTTCTCATGGGGTCGATACTGTTCTGGTAGCTGTAGATGGAGTCGAATGCGAAGTGCATTGCCGTCATGAGCACCAGCGGGAATATGAACATCCAGAACAGGCCGCCGATACTTCTGAACATTTTAATTATCGAATACTTAAACATGCCCTGCTCCTTTACTCGTCACGAAGCTGCTTGCCGGTAAGCTCGAGGAATACGTCGTTCAATGTCGGCTGCTCGGAGAAGATCTTCTTCATCTTGTAGCCCTTGTCCTGAAGGAGATTCACGATGTCAATGACATTGTGCTTGCCTGAGCCGGCCTCTACCTTAAGCTGATTGTTCTCGTAGCTTACGCTGTACACATTATTGGATTCCCTTACCATGTCGAGGGCCTTGTTATCGAGTCCTGCGACCTCTATCGTGATGATCTCACTCTTCTTGATCATGCCCTTAAGTTCTTCTACAGTTCCTTCTGCGATAGTGTGACCCTTGTCGATGATGAGGATGCGGTCGCAAAGCTGCTCGACCTCTTCCATATAGTGTGAAGTGTATATGATCGTAGCGCCGTTCTTACGAAGCTCCTCGATACCCTCCAAGATCTTGTTACGGCTCTGGGGATCTACCGCTACCGTAGGCTCGTCGAAGAAGATAAGCTTCGGCTTATGTGCGATGCCGCAGGCGATGTTAAGTCTTCTCTTAAGACCGCCAGAGAGCTTACCGGGCTTGAACTTTACGAAGTCATTAAGTGCTACGAAGTCGATCGCTTCCTGAACGTATTTCTTTCTTGTCTCTTTGTCCTTGATATAGAGTCCGCAGAAGAAGTCGATATTCTCATAGACTGTGAGTGACTCATAGACTGCGACGTCCTGGGGAACGATACCGATCTGCTTCTTAAGCTCATAAGCCTTAGGGCTCATAGTCTTGCCGAAAATCTCTATCTCTCCCTTGTCGTATTCAAGGAGTGAGAGAATGCAGTTGATAGTGGTGGACTTGCCCGAACCGTTAGGACCCAGAAGTCCGAAGATCTCTCCTTCCTTAACGCTTAAGTCGAGATGATCTATCGCGATCAATTCCTTGTATCTTTTTACTAATCCCTTAACCTTCAGAATCTCAGACATATTCTTGCCTCCTTAACCTTATGGTCAGATTATCGGATAAAGGGACGGCCGCGGTGAAGTGTACTGCATCACTTTTGTAAATGACATATGTCATTTTCGAAGAGAAACAGCTCTGTTATAATGACGTTGGATTAAGGAGTATAGGTTATATGAAAAGGATAATACTGATAATAATTATCGCTGTGGGCCTGATAGGTTCTGTCACCGACTATGTATTCACGAAGCATGATTCCTATAACAGGTATCTTGAAGGCGAATACTATTTCCTCTACGAGGCGCAGACCTGCGTGCCGGGCGACCCTAACTACATAATTACACCCGATGATCCGATGTTCTATGCGGATTACAGTAACCCGCGTAACATGCTTATGATCAACTCGCTGGATGTCTTAGTCTACAACCCGCACGACGGATTCTGCACGGTCATCTACGGTGACAATGTCATCGAGGACTTCCCGTTAAGTCACATCAGCATTAGCGGAGAAGACTCGCCTTATTTCAACGGCACAAAGCAGTATACTTACGAAGAATACATAGGCAGGCTCGACAGCATACCGAGGAAACTGATAAGCAAGACAAAGACCATCAGCGACAAGCGCATGGCGGACTACAGACATATCCCCCCGTTCACGATCATAATCGGCGGGATTGACGCTTTGCTCCTTGCAATCTGGTTCTTCTTCCGTAACACGAATCCGGATACCGTAGATATTTTGCTTCTGGGTGGAGCCGGGCTGAACATTCTTTTTAATATCATAACTTGGTTTGCCTACTGATATGTTATCATCAGTGCATGGCATCAGAAAAAAGACAATTATCCAGAATGTTCAATATCGAACGCCTCAGGATGCGTATCGCACTGAGTCTGCTCGGAGCATCGGGAATCAGCATAATCTTTACACTTATTAGTTATATGGCGCGTTAATACGAATTAACTCAAACTCTAATCATTGGGCTCTTTCATACAGATAGAAGGTGTCAGTATATTCTTCACCGCCAAAGTTGATGTTCGTATATACACCTGCATCACACATCTCATAATTTTCAAAGCTGTACGGCTCGTTAGTAATAATGTAATCCGCTGTCTCCTCATTAAGAATACTGACCTGTTCATACCCATACACATCATCTATTGTAATCATGCAATAATGGTTATTAAAGGGAAGAACATCCGCCGCCATAAAGAATCCGGTATCTAAGAAACCATAGTTAAGGACCTTGGGATCGTCAATGCTGTTTATCTTAGCAGCAAATCTATATTGAGGACAGTCTTCCTTGGTAGTGCCCAGTTTATATACAGCCGGGGAAGATATAATCAGCGTAGCCGATGCAATAAAAACAAAGTAACTCAGAATGAACTGAGACAAACCTTTCGAGGTGAAATAGCTAAAGACCTTTGAGATGAGCAGAAAAAACGGTATCCATCCCAAAGTACAAAAGAACTTAAGCGCTACGATATAATAGGGTATCCTATAACCAGCTCCGTACACACCAATTACCGCGAAAACAAAAGCCAGAAGAGAAAACAGGAAACATCTCTTCTCTTTTTTTGATGAGAAGATACGAGAAGCCAGAATAAACAAATACGAAGAACAGATGTTCAGTCGTAACATCCTTGTTTATCACCAATAGATATATAAGGGCCGCGTCCTCTACACCGGCGACGCTTCTTCTGCCGGCATATTGCAAATTACCAAGGAAATATCCGTCTAAAAGATTGCTCAAGGCTCCATTAACAACAAAATATGCCGTAACAACAATCGTCAGCAACAAAAATCCTATCAGAAAGAATCCTGCCAGCGGAAGTATTTTCTTGCTATCTTTTCGCATTATGGCATAAACAATCACAAATATAACGAAGCCAAGGAAAATACCGCAGTTAATAATTTTCGTCCAGAACACCCATGAACAAATGAAACCTATAATGAGTGCATCCTTTTTTGTAAACATCACATCCGTTTTAATTGTTCGAAGACCCAGATAAAGGACATACGTGGTAAAAGGCAAGAGTAATTCTTCGATACATCCTCCGTAGCGAAAATACGGGGACGAAAAACTTGTCAATGCAAAAACAGGAATCAACGTAGTAATGATTCTGTC
>CAMNNN010000028.1 GCA_946545505.1 uncultured Clostridia bacterium | reverse complement strand
GCTGTAGCTTCAAGAGAAAGAAGCAGAGCGGTTAAGTTCTGTAAGGCTAACTGCCCTGATGCTAAACCTCTGGGTTCATATGAGCAGATGACGAGACAGAAGGATCTCGACCTGGTCTATATCGCTACACCGAATACTTTCCATTACGAGAATGCAATCATGTGCATCAAGAATCATCTTAATGTTCTTGTCGAGAAGCCGTTCGTTATGAGCCGCGAAGAGGCGGACAGCATCTTTACAGAAGCGAAGAACAGAGGTGTGTTCGTATGCGAGGCTATGTGGACTTCCTTCATGCCTCTCCATAAGAAGATGATGGGCTGGATCAGGACCGGCAAGATCGGCTCGGTAAGATATGTTCAGTCAAACCTCGGATACAACATTGAGGATGTACAGAGGATCACGGATCCCACACTGGGCGGCGGAGCTCACCTTGATCTCGGCGTTTATCCTCTCAATCTTGCTGTAAGCATACTCGGCGAGAATCTCGAGCCCGTATCCGTATATGCGCATAAGTATTCAACGGGAGTCGAGAAGGACGTAAGCTGTGTCCTCGAGCTTCCCAACGACGGTGCTCTCGCAGTATCGTTCGTAACCGTAGCATCACTTACGGACAGAGACGGCTCCGTAATCGGTGAGAACGGCTATATCAAGATTAAGAACATCAACGATTACGAGAGAATCGAGCTTTACAACAATAAGGGTGAGCTAGTAGAATTTGCCGAGCGCGAAGGCCTTAATTCATATGCTGTTGAGATGCAGTCGTGCATCAACGCCATCAAAAACGGTCTTATCCAGTGCCCTGAGATGCCTTGGCATAAGACTGCGACCATCGCGACTTTGAATGACAAGATTAGGAGAATGATCTGACATGAATGATAACAGGAAAAGAATTAGACTGATCGTCTACTCGGGTATTATAGCTGCTCTTTATGTAGTGCTTACCCTGCCCATGGCGCAGTTCGCTTTCGGTCCCATCCAGTTCCGTCTGGCTGAGGTCCTCACAGTGCTCCCCGCTTTCGCTGCAGGTTACATCCCGGGTATATCGCTCGGCTGCTTCCTGGCTAACCTGCTTAACCCGAATAACCTCGGTCCCGTCGACATTATCGGCGGAACTGTCGCTACGATCCTGGCAGGTATCTTCTCGAGGATCCTCGGCAAGAAGAACAAGATCCTCGGCATTATCCCTCCCGTATTATTCAACGGACTTATCGTAGGCGGCTATCTGCCTTTCCTTCTCCTTGATGAGGGAAGCGAAGTTACGGCAGTAGCTGTCGGACTGTCCATGTTCGAAGTGGCCGCTTCCGAGGCAGTGCTCCTGGTTATCGTAGGCATTCCTTTCATTCTTCTCATCGAGAAGAATTCCAGACTCAAGGCGCTTGTGGAGAAACTGTAATGCCTCAGTACTTTGACGCTAATCCCGAGACACCCTCGAACAGGAAGCTTGTTGATTACCGCATTAACGGCATCAACTTCAGATTCGTAACCGACACGGCAGTCTTCTCGAAAAGCACCGTTGATAAGGGTACGGATCTTCTTCTCGAGTCCGTTATCGCCGATATAAAGAAACGCGGAGCGGGCAGAGACGAGAGCCTTCTTGATTTGGGCTGCGGATGGGGTGTAGTCGGAATCGTCATGAAGACAGTTTTTACCCTGTTCGACGTAACATGCGTCGACGTTAACACCAGAGCGGTCTCTCTTGCCAAAGAGAATGCGAAACTTAATCTGAGGGCGCCCGACACCATCATGGTAAGCGATATCCTCGAAGCGGTACCGGCAGACAAGATGTTCGACACAGTCATAACCAATCCGCCCGTAAGAGCGGGAAAGAAGACCGTATTCGCTTTTTATGATCAGTCTTATGCCCACATGAAGGAAGGCGGTGCGATCTATGTCGTACTGCAAAGAAAGCAGGGCGCTGATTCTACTAAGAAGAAACTCACGGAACTGTTCGGCAACTGCGAGACCGTTGATATCAAGGGCGGTTATCATGTCATGAAGTCGGTAAAGGGAGGAAACTGATGCTGCCGTTCCCGTTAGATGTCAGCCTTATGATGTTTTTTATCTATGGCTTCATCGGCTGGGTAGTAGAAGTCATCTACTACGGCATTACAGAAGGCAGATTTATCAACAGAGGCTTCCTTAACGGTGCGCTTTGTCCGGTTTACGGTATCGGATTTTACTGTGTTATCTGGTTCTTCAGGCCGTTCGCGGATTCTTTCCCTTTGCTGTTCTTCGGCTCTGCGATCGTTTGTACGGCTGTCGAGCTTATCGCGGGAGTTATCCTCTATGCGATCTTCCATCTACGCTGGTGGGACTATTCTGAATACCGCCTTAATTTCAAGGGGTTTATCTGCTTAAGGTTTGCCATCTACTGGGGAATCGCGTGCTCGCTCGGAATGTATATGCTGCATCCGGCCGTTCAGAAACTTATTAATTCGATCCACCCGACCGCGCGTCTTGTTATACTTTTCGTCATGATCGTCATTACGGGTATCGATATGATCGTCACGGTAACCGCGATCATCGGATTCAATAAGAAGGTAAGATTCCTTAACAGCGTCTCCGGCGCATTCCGTAAGCCGTCGGACAAGATAGGTTCATCCATATACGGTACGGTCGATACTATAGTAACTAAGACCGCTCCGGCAGTTCAGCTCACGCAGAGCGATTATGCTGAGTTCCGTGATACATTCATGGCACACCGCAAGGCTGAACATGAGCTCGCCCGTAAAAACCGTGCCGAGGAGCGCAAGCTTCTGGCCCGTTTTGCTTCCGAAGGCAAGCAGGGTATCGTGAACACTTCCAAGGCTGCCGTGGATAAGTCGAAGGCCGCAGTGAAGAAGGTCAGAAACATAATCCCCGAGGCTAAACTAGCCTTAAGGATCAGAATGAACAAAGACGACGAGAATGCCGAGACGATCAGGGTGCTGCAGCAGCATTATGTAGAGGTGCTGGGGGCAGATTCTGACGAGGAGATTTTCGACGACTTGGTAGAAATGTAAGAAAGAAGGAGAATCAAATGTCATCAGCATGCGACAGCTGCGCAAGCAGAGAAGGGTGTACAAGTCAGTCCACCTGCGAGAAAAGAAACGGAATCGAGAAGCTTTCCTGTAACGACGCTTCCCAGATCAAGTGCGTAATCGGCGTAGCGAGCGGTAAGGGCGGCGTAGGTAAGTCTTTCGTTACTTCCACACTCGCACACAAGCTCGCGGACAAGGGCCTCAAGGTGGGCATTCTCGATGCCGATGTAACAGGACCTTCAATCCCGAGGGCATTCGGGCTCAAGGGTATGCTCGAAGTTAACGCGAGTGAGAGGATCCTCCCCGCTGTAACTGAGGGCGGCATCAAGGCGGTCAGCCTCAACCTCCTTCTCGAGGACGAGAACTCTCCCGTAATCTGGAGAGGACCTGTGCTTTCCGGACTCGTTAAGCAGTTCTGGAGCGACGTTGAATGGGGTATGCTGGACGTACTGCTTATCGATATGCCTCCGGGCACGGGCGACATCCCTCTTACTCTGTTCCAGTCATTGCCGCTTAACGGTCTTGTGCTCGTCTCGACCCCTCAGGAACTCGTTTCCATGATCGTCGCGAAAGCAGGCAACATGGCTTCCATGATGAATGTTAATATCTTGGGACTCGTCGAAAACATGGCTTATGTTAAGTGTCCTCACTGTGACGAGCAGATCTCGCTGTTCGGTTCTGATGAGGTGTTGCTGAAGGAGACTTCCGAAGCGGGCATTAAGCTTCTTGATAAACTTCCGCTCGATCCTGCCGTAACGGCACTCGTTGATTCAGGCAACACGGAGAAGGTTGATACTTCAGGCATTCTTAATAATACGGTTGAGGCTATCGAAGCTCTCTTATGAAATTACTGAAGTCGCTCGCTGCCGTTATAGGATTATGTATGCTCGTCTTGCCGTGTGTGGGATGTGGAAGAAAGGTGACAGAAGCATCTTCTCTTGCATCCGTGATTATGCCGGACGGGGCGCCCGCTTATTATGAATATCTGGGCAGCATCGATTATTCGACTCCGGTAGCGGCTCTCGTGTGGGAGCAGGTCGACGGTGAAGATGAAGGCGTTAACGGAATCCAGTACCGTGAGGTTACGGACTTCAATGCCATCACTTCGCAGACTGATATACCCGTGTGCCTGTATTTTTATTCGTCATCCGCGCGCGGATCACAGAATCTGTCTGCCGGTGTCGAGGATCTTGCTCAGACTCTGGCCGGCAGGGTGCTGTTCATCGCCGTCGACGGAGTTGAGGCTGATGCCGTGAGCACGGCATACCAGGTCGGAGGATATCCTGAGTTCATACTCCTTAATGACAATGCCCGAATATCTACTTTCTCCGGAATCGAATATGAAGAGTGGAACATAGATGACGTAACTCAGTGGATAACGGATAACGGGTATGAACCGGACCTTACAATGCTTATGAGGTGACATGAATGGAATATGCATATCTGACATCAATAGGACAGGACAGTCACAGATTTTTGGAGGGGACATATGATCCTTCTTCCAATGCGATAAAACTCGGAGGGTACGACGTACCGTTCGACAGACAGTTTGATGCCAATTCAGACGGAGATGTGATCCTTCATGCGATAACAAACGCCGTCTCCGGGTTTACCGGCGTGAATATCTTAGGCGGTGCTGCCGATAAGATATGTCTTAAGCAGGGAATTAAAGATTCGCGTGTCTATCTTGAAGAAGCTCTTAAGTATCTGGGCGGCGCTTCGATCGCTCATGTGTCGATAACCGTCGAGTGTCTGCGCCCCAAGCTTAAGGATCATATTCCTGCAATAAAGGAGTCCGTTGCTTCACTGTTATCCATCGATGCTTCTCATGTCGGCCTTACTGCGACCACAGGTGAAGGACTCACGGGATTCGGAAGAGGGGAAGGCATTCAGGTCTTCGTAATAATGACATTCAAGGCACCTGTTGATGAAGATTGAGGCGTTCGACAGAACCGGTAAGATAAAGCTTGCTGTCGCTTCTTTAATCGGAGTGATCGTGGTGCTTATGATTTTCTGGATGTCGAAGTCCGTTTGTTTGAGTTCCAATTACTATTACCCGACCGAGACTTTCGTTCAGCTGGAGAGCGGGAAGCCCGTCTCTATTGCTCTCGAGGCTCCGGGTCCGTCTCCGGTTCTCGAGTCGGTGTCGGTTACATTCGCGACAAATGCGAGAACTAACGACGGTTCCGTGCTGGTAGAGTTTCTGTCGGGCGAGAATGTTTTGTGTTCATGGAACATTGATGCTGCCGAGCTTATGGATAATGCGATCCGCGAGTTCTATGCACCGCCGGGGGTCAAACTTACTGACGGCGGAGTATACACGATACGCATAACCGAAGAGTTCGAAGGCGATAACAATATAGCGGTAGGATCTGCGGTTACAGGAAATCTGTCGTGCTTTATGACGACTTACGACAGAAAAGCGAGCGCTAAATGGGCCGTTTTTATGTCTATGGTTTTTGTTGCCGGATATGTCCTTCTCATATTGAAGGGTGGATTACTTGATAACTCCGTCACCAAACTGATTGTAACCGGACTTGTTGCTTTCCTTGTGATATTCATATTGGAATTCGGTCTGTTCCCGAGAGTACTCACGGATCTTTCCGTAAAGCCTGTTCCTGATCCTACGGGCATATCGGATACCATAGGACCCGGTGAGCAGAAGTATTATACGTTCTCATATTATGGGGATCAGTTTGAGGATCTTGAAATCTTTACCTCCGGTGAGAATGTCTGTGGTTACATGGTATCTTTGGTGAATGAGACCACGGGTACGACTTATTTCGAATCTTATCCCGTATCTGCCGACTGCCGCGTATCGACCGACAGAATGTGCATGATGCTCAAGTCGTCCGATTCTATATCAGGCATGCGGTATTATGAGAACGGTGAGTATTCCTTATCGGTTTTAAATTACAGCCCAGACCAGGCGATGAATATCGAGCTTTCCGGCGAGCATATTGAGGGTGAACCCGGTACTATATCATTCGCAGGCATAAGGCACACCTACCTCGGCTATAAACTTGCATCTTTTGCCGTTATTTTGATCTTCCTTTATCTGACAGCGTTATGCATCATCAGAGCAAATTGGGAGCTTACTACCGAGAGGTTCTTCATCATTACGGTTATTCCCCTGTCACTTATATACCTTCTTATGTTCCAGCCTTGGACAGTTCCGGACTGCGGTGCGCATTTCCTCGCCAGCTACAGGATCTCCAATCTCATGATGGGAATCAACGGTGAACGGGAGTGGATGGCGAGAACTTGTGATGCGGCTTACTATAACAATATCGCGTGGTGGGCGGAGCTGAAGCCCGACCTCGAGGGCGTCTCCCTAATGCTTCACGGTCTGTCTGAGAGGACGGGAGATACAACGCTTGTCGATGCCTTACCTCACGAGGATAAGATGAAGTTTTATTCCTTTATCTGTTATCTCCCTTCAGCAACAGGACTTACACTCGGCAGGTTGTTAGGCACCAATACGCAGGGCGCGATACTTCTTGGAAGACTCATGACTCTTACTGCTTATATCACATGCTGCTACAGGGCTGTTAAGAACACTCCTGCAGGTAAGATGATATTTGCATCTTTGGCACTTCTGCCGGTATCACTCATGATGAGCAGCTCCTTCTCGTATGATGCGATGGTAATAATCTCTGTGTTGAGCTTCACTGCTGTTATCTTGAAGCTTCGCGCAGGATACTCGAAAGGCGCATTTATCGAAGCCGTAATCTGGGCATTTATCCTGGGTGCGGTTAAGGGAGGAGCCGGACTTCTTATTCTGCCTCTGGCGTTGCTTCTTATAAGAAAGGGCAAGAAGGGAGCTATATCTGCGGCATCCGTTATAGGTGCGGCACTTCTGTCCGTGCTGATCTTCAACAAGATTCTGCCCTCGGATGAACTCTTTCAGTTCGGAGAAGAGGGAAGCGGCAGGATGATGACGGCATTTGCTTATCAGCACCCGGTGGAGTATCTGAGAATGCTGGTGCGCACATATTATTACTATGCGGATTTCTTCGTGGAGGAATCATTCGGAAGCAAACTTAGCTACTCCGAGCCTGTGGCGGCAACACTTGCGTCATGCGGCGCCGTTATAGCCGCACTGGTTTACTGCACCTTCGAAAAGGATACTCTTCTGCTGAAGAAGTCTGACCGCACGATGTTTGTGCTCCTTAGTATCTTAGCTTTCATCGCGGTGCCCTCGATGCTGCTCTCATATACTCCGGCAGGTTCAGGCGTGATCTACGGAATACAAGGAAGGTATTACTTCCAGATTATGCCTATACTGATGCTGGCTGTGACCAAATTCGGACTTTCCGAATCGAGACTTAAGTGTGATGATAAAACCCGTGAAGCAACATCGAAGATGACATTAAATGTCTATATACTATTTACGGTCATCATGGTCTATATGATGATGAATCTGTATCTTAGAAGGTAGTAATTATGATTGAAAAGATTAAGGCTTTGATGATCAAATATAAAGGACTGATTCTGTACGGAATATTCGGCGTTCTTACGACGATCATCAATATCGCGACTTATGCGGTATGTTACAGAGTAATAGGGATCGCGAATGTCCCCAGCGATATCATCGCCTGGGTCGTAGGCGTCGCATTTGCATTCATTACGAATAAACTCTATGTCTTCGGCAGCAAGAGCATGGATATGAAGACTCTGTTCCCGGAGCTTGCGAAGTTCGTAGCTGCGAGACTTGCGACCGGTGTCCTTGATGTAATCATCATGTTCATCGGCGTAGATGTAATGCATGGCCCCGATGTGATACTGAAGGTCGCATCTAATGTGATCGTAATCATATTAAACTACGTATTAAGCAAGTTGGTTGTGTTTAAGAAACAATGAATCTTATTACCGGTTATTAAGAAGAGCTTCAGCGATCACGATGTCTTCGGGCGTCGTGATCTTTATATTGGAATAAGAACCTTCGACGATTTTTACGGGATAACCGTAATGTTCTGCAAGTGCCGTATCATCGGTCGCTTCATAGCCTTCTGCAGAGGCTTCGGAATAACAGTCTGACAAGACCCTGTACTTAAAGCACTGAGGAGTCTGAACTTCATAGAGAAGATCTCTGTCAGGTGTGGATTCTACGATCGCTGATTCGGATGATCCGGTTCGGACCATCTTGATAGTATTCTTGGTCTTGACCCCCGATACGCAGACAGGAGTGTCTTCTTCCGTAATCACTTCAAGGCAGCGGGTAATCGAATCTATATCGATGAGACATCTTGCCGCATCGTGGATGAAGACCGGATCATCATCCGAAGGATCATAATCCTCAAGTACCGCCACGCCGTTACCGACAGACCCGGTCCTGGTGTCTCCTCCTTCGGTAATCGCGCAGATGATGGATGAATAGTCCTTGTCACTTATATATGATTCCCACCAGGCAACCTTACCTGGGGAGACTACGAGTACACCGTTAAGTTCGATGTCCTTCGTATCTGCGAACTTCTTAAAAGCAGACAGCGTGCGGTCAATGACGGACACGCCTCCGACTTCCATGAGAAGCTTATTCTTGTCAGAATGCATTCTGCTTCCGGAACCTGCCGCAGGGAATATCACATAGAGTTTACGAGAACAGGACATCTGCAGCCTCCGATACATTATCGAGGAAGAAGAATTCCATATTGCCTGAATTCTTCACGGCATTCTTACAGCTTGACGGCAGTACGATATTCCTGATTCCGAGCCTTCCGGCTTCTTCGATACGAAGATTAAGCGAAGACACGGGACGAAGCTCGCCGGTAAGTCCGACTTCGCCTAAGATCATCGTGTCAGGCTTGACCGGGATGCCTCTTGCCGACGATACGACTGCGACAATGAGCGCGAGATCACATGCAGGATCGGTGATACGGAGACCGCCTATAACATTGATAAAGACATCCTTAGTATTAAGACTTAACTTGAACTGCTGTTCTGCGACGGCAAGGAGCATAGAAGTTCTAGACCTGTCAGGGCCGGAAGTCATTCTCTGCGGGGTGCCGTAACAAGTATCTGCGGCAAGAGCCTGAATCTCGATGGTGAGCGCACGGGCTCCTTCCATTGCAGATGTGATCGCGGATCCGGGAGCCTCGAGAGGGCGTCCGCTGATAAGAAGAGCATTAGAACTGTCGACGGATCTTAATCCCTGCTGAGTCATCTCGAAGAATGCAAGTTCGCCAGATCTTCCGAATCTGTTCTTGACCGATCTTAAGATCCTGTAAGCGCCGGTGTTATCGCCTTCGAAGTAAAGGACAGTATCTACCATATGCTCGAGCGTCTTAGGTCCTGCAATCGCACCGTCCTTTGTGACATGTCCGACGAGTATGATGGGAAGTCCGTTAGACTTCGCGATCCTGATAAGACCTGCCGTAACTTCTCTTGCCTGAGATACGCTTCCCGGGGTTCCGTTAACTGACTCGGAATACAGAGTCTGAATGGAATCTATGATGCATAGCGACGGCTTCGTCTTCGACAGCTCATCTGCGATAACTTCGAAACATGTCTGCGCACATATGATGATACGCTCGCCGGAGACATTAAGCCTGTCCGCTCTCATCTTGATCTGTGCAGGTGACTCCTCGCCTGATACATAGAGAATGTCACCGCTGCCCGCGAATGAGTTCGCGAGCTGGAGCAGAATGGTGGATTTACCGATGCCGGGTTCGCCTCCCAGAAGTGTGACCGATCCGTCGGTGATGCCGCCTCCGAATAAGATGTCGAGCTGCTCTATGCCGGTGGAGAGACGGACATAATCTTCCTTGCCGGCTTCATTAAGCCTTACGGTCTCATTCCTGTTCGTCCATGAATATGATGATGCCTTGAATGCGGGGGACTCGCTTCTCGTGTTCGAAGACTTGCCTGATCCGGTAACCGAAGTGGATTCAACGAATGTATTGAAGCTTCCGCAGCCTGGACACTTGCCCATCCAGCCTGTGGATTCGTATCCGCATTCCTTGCAGAAAAATGTAACGTTCTTCTTAGCCATGACTCAAGTATATCACGCATACCCCGGAACACCTGCCCGATTAATGGTTCTCAGAAGCGGGAAAATTTACGGGTTCTTCAATCGTGTTATAATCAATAAGGTCGTTATGACCTGAAAGGGTAGATAATTTGGAAACAATCTGGGATAAGTACTACACAGACTGCCCCCCGGCACTTAAGATTGATAAGGACAAGACCGCGTATGAGGCTTTTCGGGATACTGCGAAGAAGTACCCTGACAGGACAGCTCTCGAGTACGGCAGAAGGAAGTTCACTTATGAGGAGCTTTTGGGACTTGTCGATCACTATGCGGCGGTGCTGGCGTTTGAAGGCGTGACTTACAGGGACAATGTCATACTCGCTTGCCGCAGAATGCCCCATCAGATCATCGCATTCTACGCGTTAAATAAGATAGGCGCGGCGGTAACATTTATCATGAGGTCCACGGGCCTCGATGAATTCAATAAGACAGGCCCGATATTGAAGGCGAGCGTCATGATTTTCGCTGTCGAGATCTACGACAAGTTTAAGCATGTGCTAGCACACGCCCCGCTTAAGAAGATCATCCTCGCGAAAAGCTCGGACTTCGCGTTGCCGCGCGAGCTTTTTAACAAGAATATGCGGGAGATAAGGCGAAATGAGTCTT
>CAMNNN010000027.1 GCA_946545505.1 uncultured Clostridia bacterium | reverse complement strand
CGATCAGGACGTAAGTATCATGATGGGTGAGAAGCAGTATAACAACATAACCTTTACCGGGGAGAGTGACGAATTCTATATGAAGGCGTCCGTCTATATCCTCGGTGCGAACCACGGACAGTTTAATAACCAGTGGGGGCGCTATGACTGTGGTATTACAGGTCCCTACGGATTCCTTAATACACACAACTTCCTCGATGAGCATGACCAGAAGGTCATCGCGATGGGATATATAAGAGCGTTCCTCGATTCGACATTCGGGATTGATGATACATATGAATCCCTGATGTATGACGTTGATGCTTACAGATCCTATCTGCCGGACACCGTCTATGTTACGAATTATCAGGATTCCAACTTCGTTCCTCTTGCTACATTCGGAAATACGGTGGATATCGGTTCTTACGAGGCTGCATCTGTTAATGTGACCGGAGCCGACACATGGACTCTCGCGGAATACTCGCGCGGTAACGGCGGCATTCAGGAGAACTATACTCTCGACATAGTCTGGGAGGAAGAGTCCGAGCCTTCAGTCGAATTCGCATTCGAGCCGATCGATATATCTGAAGGTATCATCAGCTTCGGAATCGTAAGCTTCGATGATGAAGAAGCCGAGAATGCAGAGGGCGGCCTTGATTATTCGGTTACACTTGTTGACGCGTCAGGCAATACTGTAACGGTAGATTGTCCTGACTTCATATATATGCCGCTCGCGATCCAGCTTTATAAGCAGGATGTATTGTTCGGCTCATATGAGTATAAGCACCAGATGGCAACCGTCACCGTAACCGCTGATGATTTTGCCGGTGCAGGCGACTTCGACTTCTCAGCCGTTACGGGCGTGATCATCACGGCAGACGGCACAGAGGCGGGCGAGTTCCTGCTGGATAATCTCGGGTACTATCCGAACGGTTATTGATCATAGGTCTCACCGGCTCATTTTATGTGTATAATGCAATATATAAACACAAGGAGTGAGCCGGAGTCCGATGAGCACAGTAATCGAATTTCTTAAGTCTAATGCATTATGCACACTGTGCCTGATCTTAGGTATAGTTGCTTTGCTGATTACATATGTCGGTGCGCCCATCGCATCCAAGAAGTCCGGTAAATACGTATCGGGACTTCCGTGCGTTGGCGGAATCCTTATCGCACTCGGGTTCTTAACCACTCCGGTCAAGTGGCTTGCACTGTTCGGTCTGATCGATATCAGTATCCCGTTGTTCCTGGTCAAAGGTCTGCCGTCGGTCATCAAGTTCAAGCTTGATGCATTTAACGGTTCTGCTCCCCGTATGATCGGAGGCAACAGGGTCGTCGCTTATACGACTTATTACAACAGATACAGCGAGCATAAGGAGATCATCGATGAGGAGACAGGTGCATTCAAACTTATCCCCATCGAGAGACTCGCAGTCACCGAGACGGATAACGGATTTAAGCTTCTCGAACTCGATTATCAGTTCAATGTAATAACAGAGGCATTGTATTCGTCTGTCGAGGAATGTAAGAGACACGCATCACCTAAGTCCTATAACAGATGGATCGACGTTAACAGATAAGGATTAAAAGGGAGGATAATAGAATGAACAAAATTATCACGGGTATCTTCTGTCTGATCATCAGCTTCGTATTTATCGGAATCGGCGCTTATGTTCAGTTCTTCCGAACCGCGGGATATGAAACGACTCAGGCTACGATCACGCAGATCGAGCATAATCTCAACACGAATGCGTCGGGACATAGAAACCGTGGATACACTGTTTACATCGAGTATGAGGTTGACGGACAGACTTATTCCGGACCCAGTGATGTATGGCAGTCCGGCATGGTAAAGGGTCAGAGGATTACTGTTCACTACAACCCCAATAATCCATCCCAGCTCGCTGCTGATCCCGGATGGATGGGTTGGTTCACTCTTGGAATAGGCGCGCTGGCAGTCCTCGGTTCCTTAGGCATAATGTTTAAGAAGGACTAAGACGATTCACCACGCATAAACTGCAATTGACCACATATGCTAACATCTCCTCATCAACGAATGAGGAGATTTATTATGCGTGGAAAAAGACAACGTTAAGGTTAAGTTAAGGTTCACCGATTTGTCCGTTAAGGTTCGTTCCTTAGAATGGCATTGTAAGATCAAACGAAAGGAAGGCAACTTACAATGACAACATGGAATAGGAAAGACATTAAGGAAAAGGCAAAGACAAGCTTCAAAGCTAATTTCTGGAAGTGTGTAGCGACTGCTCTCATCCTCGCGGTGGTAGGCGGCGGATCGGCAGGAGCATTCGGCGGAAGCGGCGGAAACGCTTTCTCGAACAGGGACGGGGAGTCCGGCGGACACTCGATCAATCTGGTAAACGAGGATTGGAACTTCTCTTTCGACGCTGATATGAACGATGACGAAGGCAACATATTAATCGGAGTAGGTCCCATCGATGAGCAGGATGAGAGTACGGAAGAGATTACGGAAGCACAGGAAGAGCCTGAGGTAATCGATATCCCTGCAGAAGCAATGGTAGCTTTCGTTGTGGTAATGGCAGTGGCAAGCCTCTTCATCTTCGCTATCGCACTGGCCGTCGATGCATTTATCGCTAACCCTCTCGAGCTCGGCTGCAAGAGATTCTTCAGAAGAAACCTCGATGAGCCTGCGTCGATCAGCAACATCGCATTCGCATTTGATTCGAACTACAAGAATATCTGCAAGACGATGTTCTTAAGAGACCTCTATACGGTTCTGTGGTGCATGCTGTTCATTATCCCCGGTGTCGTTAAGGCTTATGAGTACAAGATGATTCCTTATCTTCTCTCAGAGAATCCCGAGATGACAACGGAGCAGGCATTCGCTGAGTCCAAAAAGCTCATGACAGGCAACAAGTGGAAGGCATTCGTACTCGATCTGTCCTTCATCCTCTGGGATATTGCATCAATACTCACATGCGGACTTGCAGGAATATTCTGGGTAGCACCTTATAAGGCATCCACACAGGCAGCTTTGTATGAGGCGGTTAAGTATGGCACAACAACAGAAGCAAAGGCTGTAAATGCATAAGATATATGCCCTCAACATAAGGATTAAGGTATAATGATCAAGGGAACCCGGCGGGTAAGTCCGCCGGGTTCCACGGGGTTAAGGAATAGCGGAAGGAAAGTATATGTCGGTTAAGATACTTATCGCAGATGACGAGAAGGAGATCAGGAATCTTCTTAAGCTTTATCTCGAGAATGAATCATATGAAGTGATTGAAGCTCAAGACGGAATTACCACTCTCGAACTGATAACAAAACAGAAGCCGGATCTTTGTCTTCTTGACATCATGATGCCGGGACTGGACGGCCTTCAGGTCATGAAGAAGATAAGGGAAGAGAGCAATATCCCGATTATTATCATCTCGGCGCGCACAGCGGATGCCGAGCGCATTCTCGGACTTAATCTCGGTGCCGACGACTATATACCGAAGCCCTTTAATCCTCTGGAAGTCGTGGCGCGCGTGAAGTCTCAGCTTAGAAGGTTCTATGATCTGGGATCCGCTGCGGCAGTAACACTTAAGGAAGAACTTAAGGTAAGAGACCTCGTTCTCGATACAGAATCGTGTATGCTCACAAGGAACGGTGAGCCGGTCGAACTGACGCCCGTGGAGTTTAAGATCATGGAGCTTTTTATGAGAAGTCCGGGCAAAGTCTTTACCAAGCAGCAGATATATGAGTTTGCCTGGGGCGATGACTTCATAGTCGCCGACAACAACATCATGGTCTCCATAAGCAAGCTTCGTACAAAACTTGACGAGGAGGACCCTTCGAAGTATATCAGGACGCTGCGCGGCCTGGGATACAGGATGGATAAGTAATGGACGAGAGGGATCTTAAGAAGTTTATTATCAAGGGATTCGTCAGGACCGCCATACTCGTGGCAGTGGTCGAATTCATCATGCTTTATGTGATCATCAATGTCATTATCCCGCTTCTTATAGATCAATTCTTCCCTTATATCTACGACATAACCACATTCAAGGAACTGTGGGATCTGCCTTCGGGTACGAAGACGATTCTTCTGATGATGATGCTCGGAACTTTCCTGATCTCCGTTCTGCCTTTGGCGGCCGGTGCGGTCATCTTCTCGGGAAGAGTCACGCGTAAGTTCAAAGTTTATGAAGCCGCCCGCGAGAATGAGCGAGCGCAGGTCCAGAAGCAGCGTTATCTTATGATCTCGGATATTGCTCATGATCTTAAGACGCCTATGACCACGGTCTCCGGATATGCGAAGGCGCTTGCCGACGGCATGGTCAAAGAGGATCAGGAGAAAGAATATCTCGATGCGATCAGGGATAAGACGTTAAGGATGAACGACATCATCCAGATGCTGTTCGATTATGTAAGGCTTGATTCTGAAGGCTTCGCGATCAATAGAAGCAGGATAGATATATGTGAGCTCGTAAGGGAATGCGTAGCCGCCGATTATACCGATATAGAGAATAAGAAGGATGAGATCGAGATAGATATCCCCGATACTCCTCTTACAGCCGATGCCGATAAGATACAGTTGTCGAGAGTAATTAATAATCTTCTTACGAATGCAGTTAAGCATAATCCCGAAGGTACGGCCATTAGCGTGTCCGTCAGGGAGGAACCCGACGAGATACGGGTGTTCGTCGCAGACAGCGGCGAGTCTATTGAGAAGGAGCTCGCGGATGAGATTTTCGAGCCGTTTGTTATGGGAGACAAGTCCAGAAGCACGGCGGGAGGATCGGGTCTTGGCCTGTCGGTCGCGCATAAGATCGCAGAGCTTCACGGTGCGGTGCTTAAGTTGGTGCAGCGTCCCGAGATGATGAGGTATCAGCTGGGAGAGAAGTACAACAAGGTGTTTCTTCTGATCCTGAAGCGCCCGGAGGTGTAAGGTGCGTAAACAGATAACGGAGAAGTTTACTTCGCTGTACGGACGGGGGATTTGACACTGAGCACGTCTAAGCGGTATCATCACGACAGTAAATCACAAGGAGGAACACCGATGAAGGCTGCCATCTGCTGAAGTTTTATACTACCTCGCGGATAAGTCTTTTTACGTGTTCTGTTTTTATAGATGATCAGTTGCCGCGCCGTTGTTCGCGGCTTTTGTTTACTTATCCGGCGGAGGATTCGACCTTAAGGAGGAATCTTTTATGCCAATGATAACTATCAGGAACTTAACTTTCGGATATGACGGGTCGGACGCGATGCTGTTCGACGATGTGAATCTGACACTCGACACTACATGGAAACTCGCGCTCGCGGGAAGAAACGGACGCGGTAAGACCACTTTCTTCAAGCTGCTTAAAGGTGAGCTTCGGTACGGGGGTACCATCACGGGAGTGCCGCAGACCGTGGAATTCCCAATGGCGACGCTGCCCGATAACGAGGAGTGGCGCGTAAGGAAAGAACTTAATCTCATGGGCGCCGATCCCGACATTATGTGGAGGCCCATGGAGACGCTGTCGGGAGGAGAGAGGACGAAGCTGATGCTCGCGAACCTTTTCGCAGCGGACGGGATATACCCGCTTATAGACGAGCCCACAAACCACCTGGACAGGCAGGGACGAGAGAAGGTCGCGGAGTACCTCGCGGCCAAAGAGGGCTTCATACTGATATCTCACGACCGGGACTTCCTGGACCGGTGCACCGATCACACGCTGGTGATCACGAGAAGCGGGGTGGAGCTTGTTAACGCGAAGTTCTCCACATGGTGGGAGAATAACGAGCAGCGCCAGGAGTCCGAGAAGGCCCGTAACGAACAGCTTAAGAAGGAGATGGGCGCGATCGAGTCAGCGATGAAGAAGAATGCGTCGTGGTCGGGCAAGGCAGAAGGGTATAAGAACCGTGCACACGCCCCCTCGAAAGTGGCGGAAGATCATTTTCGAAGGGCATACGAGGGGAAGAAGGCAAGCAAGCTTATGAGTCTTGCCAAGAACCTTGAGAACAGAAATGAGCGCAAGCTTCAGGAGAAGCAGTCGCTTCTTAAGGACCTCGAGCGCGAACAGACTCTGAAGATCACGGGAAGCGAGCATCACGACAGGAAGCCGGTGAGCCTTAAAGATGTGACCATCGCGCGCTACGGGCAGATAATCGCGGAAGGCATCAGCTTCGAGCTCGAGAGGGGGCAGAAGCTGGAGCTTCAGGGAACTAACGGCTGCGGCAAGAGTACGCTTATC
Organism: uncultured Clostridia bacterium; assembly: GCA_946545505.1. GTDB lineage: Bacteria > Bacillota > Clostridia > Saccharofermentanales > Saccharofermentanaceae > Saccharofermentans. The sequence goes on along the minus strand of CAMNNN010000027.1, from coordinate 4,517 downwards.
AAGTACCTCGCGGGCATCGGTGAAGAAGAGGGAATACAGGTCGAGGGGGATATCCGTATCGCGCGCGGTCTCAAGTTCTCGTATGTCGGGCAGGACACGTCGAGCCTCAAGGGTACGCTCTATGATATCTGTGCGGACCGGGGTGCCGACAGGACGCAGTTCTCCACGATACTCGTGAAAATGGGCTTTACCAAGGAGATGCTCTACCGCGATGCCGGCGCATTGTCGCTCGGGCAGAAGAAGTTCGTTATGCTCGCGCTCTCGCTGTGTGAGAAGGCGGATGTGTACCTGTGGGACGAGCCGCTTAACTATATCGACGTGTATATGCGAAGGGAGATCGAGCGCCTGGTCCGCGAGAGTGATGTCACAATGCTGTTTGTCGAGCACGACAGGGCATTCGCACAGGCAGTGGCGGACGCGGAATACCGGTTCTGACAGCGGGGGAAATATCCATTATTCAAAACAAATTCACACATTGTGACCGCGACCTACTATATAATAATTAAATATAAGTAACTTTTGGGGTGTGCGATGTCGGAGCATTCTGAGCAGAACAAGGTTAATACCGAGAAGGTACGCGCGAATAAGAGTATTCTGCGTCCCCGCATCATAGCCTTTATCTTGTTAGGTATTGCGCTTAATTTTCTGTTGTCCACACTCGTAAGACAGACGGACCTCCCGTTCTACATCGATACAGTCGGTACCATCATCGTTACCGGTGTCTCGGGCGTTATCCCGGGTATCGTCACTGCCCTGTGTACTAATATCATCAATTTCACGCTCGATGGCGAGTCGATCTTCTATGCTTCCCTGAACATGCTGATCGCTATCGCCACGGGCTATTTCTTCGAGAGCGGCAAGATTAAGACCAAGACGGGCAAGTTCCTGTTTGTCTTCGTGATCGCACTCATCGGCGGCGGCATCGGTTCCGTTATCACGTGGTTCCTGTACAGATCGCCTTCGGAATCCCCTATGGTCGTCAGCATCATGGAGTTCCTGAAGAATCTTCTGGGGATGGGAGTATTCGCTTCGCATGTAACTGCTACATTTATCACAGACTTCATCGATAAGGCTATATCCGTTCTTGTCGCGATCATCACGATCAGCACAATGCCTGAAGAACTCAAGGCATCGCTCAGGTTCAGCGGCTGGAAGCATAAAATTCTTACAGCTTACGAGCAGGGATCGGTCATCAGCAATATCTCAGGCCGCATATCCATCGGAATGAGAACTATCTTAACGATCGTCCTGTCGACATTCATCATGACGATAATCGTAAGCTGGTTCAGCCTTATCAACTATCACCGTACCACGGAGGAGCAGACGCGTGAGAAGGCTGAGCAGATAGCTTATCTTGCCTCGACGTGCATCGATCCCGAGAGAGTCAACGAATACATAAGATACAGCTACAAGGCGAGAGGCTACGAGGAGACGGAGAAAAGGCTCACCGATATCCTTAACAGTTCGGATGACATCCAGTTCCTCTACGTATACAAGCCTGAGAACAACGGCTGCCGCGTCGTATTCGACCTGGATGCTTATTTGCCGGACGGCACGTTCGTTCCGGGCGTCGGCGCTGGAACACTCGTGGATTACGAGCCCGGCTTCGTGCAGTACAGGGAGAACCTGCTGTTAGGCGATGATGTTCCGACACTCGCAGTCGAGGACCAATACGGCGATTACATCATGACTTACTATCCCGTCCGCGATGTCAACGGCCATACGGTCTGTTATGCGGTCGCGAATATCAAGCTCGAGGTTATCGATTCGTTTACCACTGACTTTATAGGAAGAGTTGTCCTGCTGTTCGCAGGTTTCTTCATCCTCGTCGTAGTCATCGGCGTCTGGACCGCGAGATACCGCATCGTTATGCCGATCGCGGGAATGACAAGCTATGCAGATGAGGTCGCGTTCATGGATGACGAGCGCTACGCCGAGAAGCTTCAGAAGATGGAGAGCCTCGACATTCATACGGGCGACGAGATGGAACTTCTGTACAAGGCTCTGTGCAAACTTACGAGCGACACCGTCGCGCAGATGAACGACATTAAGAGCAAGTCTGACGAGATATCGAAGATGCAGACCGGCCTTATCATCACGATGGCGGATATGGTCGAGTCGCGTGACTCCGACACCGGTGCGCACGTTCAGAAGACTGCGGCTTACGTAAGGATCATCCTCGAGGGCCTCAAGCGTAACGGCTACTACACGGAGAAGCTCACCGACAAGTACATAAGAGACGTCGAAATGTCAGCGCCTCTTCACGACATCGGTAAGATCGCAGTCTCCGACACGGTACTTAATAAGCCCGGCAAGCTCACTGACGAAGAGTTCGCCATCATGAAGACACACACCACCGAAGGCCGTAAGATCATCGAGAGTGCCATCAGTAAGGTCGAGGGTGACTCTTATCTCAAGGAAGCCCGTAACATGGCGGGTTACCACCACGAGCGCTGGGACGGCAAGGGCTACCCCGAAGGTCTGCACGGCGAGGTCATCCCTCTGTCTGCACGTGTCATGTCGGTAGCTGATGTCTTCGATGCTCTGGTATCCCCCAGAGTTTATAAACCCGCTTTCCCGCTCGACAAGGCATTGTCGATCATTCAGGAAGGCGCGGGAGCACAGTTCGACCCGAAGGTCGTCGAGGTGTTCATGGAGTCGATCGATGAGGTCGTCAAGATTATGAATAAGTTTAAGGAGGACTGATGAAGAGTCTGAAGTTCAGATCCTGCATAGCTTTGATCCTCACGGCACTGATAATGGCAGGGCTTTCCGCCGGTGCGTTCGCTCATTCGGACAGCGGCACTAATACGGAACAGCCGGAGGGCATCGGAGGCGGTTACGCCGTCACCGGCCAGATAGATAACGTAGGTTATTCGGCCGAGCTTTATAACGCCACGAACGGTCTTCCCACATCCGAAGCGAACTGCGTACTGTGTACGAGCGACGGATATATGTGGATCGGCGGATACAGCGGAATCATCAGATACGACGGCCTGGCATTCGAGAGACTTACGAATGTCGAAGGTCTCACGAGCGGAAGAGATATATTCGAAGACAGGATCGGAAGAATCTGGGTAGCGACGAACGACAACGGTGTCGTCGTTATGCACGGCTCCGAGAACTTCCACTACACGAAGGCCGACGGTCTGCCTTCAGCATCTATCAGAACATTCGCAGAAGATAACGACGGTATCGTCTATGTCGGAACGACGATGGGCCTTTGTTACTTCGACAATAACATGACGATCCATATCATCGATGACGAGAGGATCAACAACGAGCGTATTCTTAATCTCGTCTCGGATATCGACGGCAATGTCTTCGGAGTCACGAAGGGCGGCTCCGTCTTCTCGGTAAATACTGACGGCATCAGTCAGTTCTACGACAGCGGAACGCTCGGAATTCCAAAGATCACCTGTATCGTCGCGGATCCCAATGAGGCATCCACTCTCTATTTTGGTACGGTGGTCAACAGTGTCTATTACGGAAGATTCGGTTCCAAATCCCAGGATCTTGTCAGGATAAACACGGGCGAAGCTCAGAATATCAACTGCATGTATTACGGATGCGGACGTCTCTGGCTCGGAGCCGATCATACTGTCGGGTTCGTCAATCAGGATAATGAGTTCGTCAGGATAGAGAATATTCCGGTCGGCGATTCGATCGAGATGATCACGTCTGATTATCAGGGCAATATGTGGTTCGCATCGTCCAGATACGGCGTCATGAAGATCATGACGAACAACTTCCTTAACTATACATATGTCGCAGGTATCGATGATGGAGTTGTCAATGCGACGAACCTTAAAGACGGAATCCTCTACATCGGAACTGATAACGGTCTGCAGCTTATCGATACGGCGACTAACTCGCGTATCGAGAATGATATCACCGCTTATCTTAACGAACAGAGAATAAGAGATATCTTCCTCGACTCTGAAGGCAACATGTGGTTCAGCACATTTACGAACGGCACAGGTCTTGTCTGTCTCGAGGACAACGGCAACATCATTCAGTTCACGACAGGCGACGGTATGCCGAATAATGAGGTCCGCTGCGTATGCGAGATGCCGACGGGTGAGATCGTGGCAGCGACCAACGACGGTATCGCGGTTATCCGTGATTTCCGGGTCGTCGATATCTACGATGAAGACGACGGAATCGGCAACACGGTTACGCTTACGGTCTGCGCAGGCGACGACGGTGCGATCTATGCCGGTACCGACGGCGACGGTATGTATGTCATCAGTGAAGACGACATAAGACACATCGATTCTTCCGGCGGACTTACGAGTGAAGTTGTTATGAGAATAAGAAGAGACGACGCTCATGACCTGTATTGGGTAGTTACATCCAACTCCATCGAGTACATGTATGACGGCGTGCTCACGAATGTCGATACTTTCCCGTATAACAACAATTTCGAGGTGGTGCCCGACAGCAGTAACAACCTGTGGGTTCTGTCTTCGCAGGGCATCTACGTCGTATCGGCGGACGAAGTCATCAATAATGAA
>CAMNNN010000026.1 GCA_946545505.1 uncultured Clostridia bacterium | reverse complement strand
GCAGGCTGAGGAAGTCTGCAAGTTCATCCGTGGCGTAATCGCTGAGCTCTACTGCGACAAGTGCGCTGAGGCTATGACAATCCAGTACGGCGGTTCCTGCAACGCTAAGAACTGCACGGGTCTGTTCGCTCAGAAGGACATCAACGGCGGTCTCGTCGGTGGTGCTTCCCTCAAGGCTGAAGACTTCTCCGTTATCTGCAACGCCGGCTGATAAGTTCACGGATTTGTTGATTAGAAACCGCCTGTCCTTCATTCGGGGCAGGCGGTTTTTGTTTGTGCGTTTGTGCGTTTTGTGCGGTGACTGCGGCGAAGTCTGCAGTCCCGCCCCCCCTCAAATAATAGAATTAACATTTGGTAAACTTTGACGGTTGCCCCGAGGCGCGGGCGTTTTTTGTTATTTACGAGGTGTATTATTGATTTGTGGCTGTAAGCCGAAGGGGGTTATCATATGAGTACGATTATAGAGAGGCTTGCCGAATACACCGAGAAAAGTCCTAATTCTGCAATCCTGTTTGATGAGGTTTATACGAAGGGTATAACTTATGCCCAGCTCGATGAGATGTCGGGCAAGCTGTATGCGTGGCTCAAGAAAGCCGGTATCGGCAAGGAGGATTTTGTCCTCATAAGACTGCCGAGAGGAGTACTCCCCGTTATCGCGATGATCGGAGTATGGAAGGCCGGTGCGGCCTGGGCTTTGGTTGAAGATACTTATGCGCCGGAAAGAATAGATTATATCTATAAAGACTGCAGCTGTAAGTGTGATATCTCCATGGAGAACTGGGAAGAGATCATGGATATGGAGCCGCTTAAGGGCTTCGAAGAAGCCGATCCTCACGACGCTGCTTATGCGATCTACACGTCAGGAACAACCGGAAATCCCAAGGGCGTACTTCACGAGAGAGGCAATCTGGAACGTGCTATCGATTCGATCAGAATCGACAATGAATGTCCCTTTAACGAGGACGACCGACTCGCGACTCTGGCTCCGATGAACTTCGTCGCGACGGTTATCGTAATACTGTGCGGACTGAATGTGTACAAGGGAAAGAATTTTATAGTCTCATACGCGACCATCAAGAACACCGCGGCCCTCGCGAAGTTCTTCCTTAGTAAGCGAATCACGATCACATTCCTGACTCCGTCTTATGCGAGGATGATCGGAAATCAGACGGGACCATTCTTAAGAATGTTCTTCGTCGGTTCTGAGCCTGCCAATAATCTGTATCTTAAGAACGTTGAACTTATCAATATCTATGCGGCGAGCGAGAGCGGATTTGCCGTAGGATTCTTCCAGATCGATAAGCCCTATGAGGTGTGCCCGATCGGCTATCCGAGAGTAGAGACACAGATATACCTTAAAGATGAGAATGGCAACGACGTTCCCAACGGACAAGTTGGAGAGCTGTGCTTCCATAATCCATATGTAAGAGGTTACATTAATCTTCCTGAGGAGACCGCGAGGGCATTTAACAACGGTCTTTACTACACAGGTGATCTTGCCCGTTATGATGAATCAGGCAATCTTGTTCTTCTCGGCAGAAGCGGAGATATGATCAAAATCAACGGTAACAGAATCGAGCCTGCCGAGATCGAAGCGGCGGTTAAGCAGGTCCTTGATATCGATTGGTGCGCTGCAAGAGGATTCGAAGACGGAGATAAGAGCTTCCTTTGTGCATACTACAAGGATGACATTACAGTAGATGCTAATTATGTGCGTCAGGAGCTGATGAAGAGACTTCCTCATTACATGATCCCGGCCTTCTTCATCAAGATAGACGAGGTTCCTCTTAAGGCAACCGGTAAGCTGGACCGTAAAGCTCTTCCCGCTCCGGATATGAAGGACTACCAGAGTGATTATGTCGCTCCGACTAATGATACTGAAACCAAGCTCTGTGAAGGTATGGCAAGGGTCCTCGGACTGGCGCGTGTCGGAATACACGATGATTTCTATGAGCTCGGCGGCGACTCGCTCCGCTCCATCAATCTGATTACTGAGGCCGGTCTTAAAGGCCTTAATGCCGGTCAGGTATTCCGCGGCCGTACGCCTGAACAGATAGCCAAGATATATGAAGCAGACAGAGCTTCCGATAACGGAGAAGATCCGGACGAGATGAATGAAGAAGCATTGAAGGTTCCTCATCCCCTTACGACTGAACAGCTTTATATGGTTGATTATCAGCTCACAGTACCTGATTCGACCATGTACAACCTGTTCTCGATGCTTAAGGTCGATAAGGAATTATTCGATATGGAACGTCTGGCGGAATCGCTGGAGAAAGCGATTAAGAATCATCCGTCGCTCCTTACCACTATCTGGTGGAATGATGACGGTATCCTCGAGCAGGTATATACACCAGATATCGCTCCTTCTGTCCATGTCGAGAAGTTAAGTGAATTCGAGTTCAAGTTTGTCAAAGATTCCATGGTCTATCCGTTCAAGATCGTCGGAGGCAGATTGTGCCGTTGCCGCGTATTCGAGACTGAGAAAGCAGGCTATGTATTCTTTGATGTTCACCACACGGTATTTGACGGTACGTCACTCAAGGTGTTCATGGGTGATGTAGGCAAGATCTACATGGGCGCCGAACCCGACAAGGATTACTACTATCTGATGCTCAAGCGTCGTGAAGATGCGATCAACAAGCCGTTCTATCTGGAGAGTAAGAAGTATTTTGAAGACCGTTATGACGGAGTGGAGTGGTCTTCGTATCCCAACGTTGATAATGAGCACGGCGAGAACGAGATGGGCGAACTTAAGGCATCTCTCGACATTGACGATCCGCTCATGCGCGCCATCGAGAGAAACTACAAGGTCACCCGTAATGAGTTCTTTATTACCGTGGCGGCTCTCGCGATCTCTTACTATAACAACAAGAAGAACATCAAGCTGTCTTGGATTTATAACGGCAGAGAGGATTCGGAACTCCTTACCACGGTAGGTCTGCTGTTCAGAGACCTTCCCATCGGGTTGAAACTTGAAGACGATGTAACAATAAGGAATCTCATGAATGAGGTTCATGATCAGGTTCAGAAGGGTATTGAGCACTCGGTTTATCCTTATGTAGAGGCTGATGCACAGGCAATGCAGGATGAAGCTGCATATCTTCTGTATCAGCAGGACATCCGCGATATGGACGGAATGGAAGGAATGGACGTTGAGACTGTCGAAGTCCGTCAGAATCAGGCGGCTTCGCAGACCATCATGGATATCCAGATCCTTGACGGTGCGGAAGGTCTTCAGATCGTGATCGATTATTCGGCCGGTCTTTATGAAGATGAATCCATCGATAAGTTCAAGGATCTGTTTGCCAAGATCGCACATCTCATCGTTACGCATAACTACCATGAGGATATGACGGTCAAGGACCTCAGAGACAAAGTACATGACAGAAGGACCCTTTTCGATGCGGTTAAGGGTATCTTCTCGCGCAAGAAGTAAAGATGGCAGAACAGCATGTACATGTAAGCGAGCCGGATAACGAACTGGCACAGGACTTTAATTTCTTTTCCATTTTTAAGTTCGTGTTTCCGAGCATCTTCACGTTCGTTTTTATCGCGGTCTATCAGATGGTAGACGGCATCTTCATCGAGCGTTATGTCGGTGAGCTCGCGATAAGTGCGACCAATCTGTACTACCCCGTTCTGGGACTTCTCGTGGCGACGGGTATCATGCTCGGCACCGGCGGCAATGCGATGATAGTCAAGCTTGTCGGTGAGGGCAAGAATGAGGAAGCGGGAAAAGTCTTCTCCGAGCTCATCCAGTTCACGGTCCTTATAAGTGTCATCATTACCGCGGTCTGTCTCATCTTTGCTGATCCCATTATGAAATTATGCGGTGCGACGGCAGGTAATGTGGAATATATGCGCCCGTACTACATGGTTATGTGCGCATTCTCGATAGCGATAATTATGCAGTCCCTGCTGGGAATATTGATCATCGGTGAAGGCAAGACCGTCGTGGCGGCGGTAGTCATCATGATCGGAGGCGGTCTCAACTGCGTTCTCGACTATGTGTTCATGAAGTACTTAAATATGGGCATCAAAGGCGCGGCAATCGCTACGGTCATCGGATATATGAGTACGATCGTCTATGCGGTGTACTTCTACCTAATAGCGAAGAAGAGCAGGTACAAGATAGAGCGCACGAAGATAGTCATGAAGGATATCGGACACATCTGCTTTAACGGATCTTCTGATATGGTCTCCAACCTCGCTGCCGGTGTTACGGCGTTGTTTATGAATCATCTTGCGTACCGCTGTTACGGTGAGCCCGGTGTCAGCTCGTTAAGTGTATGGAGCTACATGCAGTTTCTGATAATGGCAGTGTTCATGGGATATGCATCTGCCGTCGAGCCCGTTCTGTCATATCATTACGGCAGCGGCAATGTTCATATGCGTAAGAAGGTCTACAGATTAAGTATTATCTGGTCGCTCGTTCTGGGAGTTATTCTGTTCGCGGTATTCTGGATCTTCAAAGCTCAGCTCATAGGCGTGTTCTTCGATCCGGGCACGGAGTTCTTCGAGATAGCGGAATACGGTCTGAAGATATCGCTTCCCGCATGTTTCTTCATCGGTATCAATATATTCGGCTCGGGACTCTTTACGGCTTTCTCGAACGGTCTTATATCCGGAATACTGTCGTTTGTGCGCACATTCCTGGTGTTCTCGCTGTGCCTTTATGGCATGACGATATTAATGGGCGGCTTCGGCTTGTGGGCGGCGTGGCCCGTGGCAGAGATCATAAGCCTGATCATAACTGTCGTATTTCTCGGAAAGTACAAAACCCGCTATCAGTATTAACCGTTCTTTTCATTAAATATTCACGAGTATTTACCTGTCTGCATGATAGAATTATAAGAGTGAAATATGGGAAAGAGGAGAGTAGCGTATGGGTTATTTTGCTTATCTCATCGGCGCAGTAATCGTATTCGTCTGGTCGATGATCGTTCAGGCTAATCTCAAGTCAAAGATGCAGAAGGGGGCTCAGATGCGTGCAGGTTCCGGCAAGACCGCGAATCAGGTCGTAGAGGAGATGCTCCGCGCACATGAAGTATACGGCATCACTATCGAGCATAAGCCCGGTAATCTTACTGACTGTTATTCACCTAAGGAAGGCAAGATCTATCTGTCTGATACTACATACGGGCAAAGTTCGGTAACTGCAATCGCGGTCGCCGCACATGAGGCGGGACATGCGGTTCAGGATCATGAGAACATGCTCCTTTATGAGGTAAGACAGTTCCTGGCTCCGGCTGCGGGAATCGCTTCCAGAGTCGGTCCTTACATCGTTATCGCAGGCGTGCTCATCTCGGCTTATGCACAGAACAGCAGTTCCGACATCGGATACACGATCGGCACCATAGGAATCCTCGTTTACTTCGTGGCATTCCTGTTCTACCTTGTTATGCTCCCGGTCGAGCGAAATGCCAGCAACCGCGCTTTCAAGGACATGAAGGAATTCGGCTGGGTCGCTGACGACCAGCTGTCATTCGCACGCACAGCACTTCGCGCAGCAGGTGACACATATGCTGTCGCACTCGCATCATCAGCCATCACGCTCCTGAGACTTCTCGCCATCCGCGGAGGCAGAGGCGGCAGAAGGCGCTGACACACTTAAGCAAGCAAACACATCAACATAAACGGAGGTATCGCACATGAGCTACGAATACTTTGGTAAGGACGGTGAGTTTAAGTTAGGCAATCCCGATCAGTGGAGCTATCTTTATTTCCCGGACGGTGCCGCATCAGGAATGATGGGCTCGGTCACACCCGAATTCGGAGGCGACCTTAAGACCAGCCAGAACACTTTTATCCTGGAGCCCGTAAGCTCCGATAATCTCCATAACAACAGATCCACGAGAAACTTCTGGATCAAGATCGAGAACGGAACGCTCGTCTCGGCGATGGGTAACTCCGCGAGACAGCACGCTCTTAAGGGCACGCCCGGAGGAGATGAGGCTGTGCTTTATGCAGGCATGCTCTACCAGAAGGTGGAGAGGACTATCGGAAGCACGGGACTTAAGACTGAGGTTACGACGTTCGTTCCCGTAGATACTGACGATAAGATCGAGCTTACGAAGGTAAGGATCACGAATGCTTCGCCGGAGCCGGTTACTTTCACGCCTACCGCAGCCGTTCCTATCTACGGAAGATCTGCCGACAACATCAGAGACCACCGTAATGTTACTTCCATGCTTAACCGCATTCACACGACAAAGTACGGTGTCGTTAATGACCCGACTCTCACTTTCGATGAGAGAGGCCACAGAGCGAATGAGGTGGAGTACGGTTTCTTCGCGGCAGAGGGCGAGGGCAATGCGCCCGCAGGTTTCTGTATGCTTCTCGAGGACTTCATTGGCGAGGGCGGAACGCTTGATAATCCGAGATTTCCCGCAGTCGGCTCTCCGATGGCGGAAGTAGGCGACAGAGTCGACGGTTTCGAGGCTATGGGTGCGTGCAGATTCGAGAAGGTCACGCTTAATCCCGGCAATAAGATCGAGTATGTAATGGCGCTTGTTATCGGCGAGCGCGGCAAGACGGATGACGTCGCTTTAAGATATCTCTCGCCCAATGTATTTGATGCACAGCTGTTCCAGTGCAAGTCTTACTGGAAGCAGAAGGTCAACGTCAGACTTCACACGGGCGACAGCGACTTCGACAACTGGATGTACTGGGTAGGAATCCAGCCGATCTTGAGAAGGATCTACGGCTGCTCGTTCCTGCCTCACCACGACTACGGCAAGGGCGGAAGAGGATGGAGAGACCTGTGGCAGGACTGCCTCGCACTCATCATCATGGATCCCGCTGACGTAAGAGGCATGCTCGTCGATAACTTCGGCGGCGTGCGCACTGACGGTACCAACGCGACTATCATCGGTACCGGAAGCGGTGAGTTCATCGCAGACCGTAACGGCATCACAAGAGTGTGGATGGACCACGCGATGTGGCCTTTCATGACGATGGATCTCTACATAAAGCAGAGCGGCGACATCGGCATCCTTAACGAGACCGCGCCTTACTTCATCGACAGACAGGCGTTAAGAGGCGAGCTTCTCCTCGAGAATGACCCCGGCGCGAAATGCGAAGGTACGGTCCTCGAGCACCTGCTCCTGCAGAATCTCGCAGCTTTCTTCGATGTAGGCGAGCACGGCAACATGAAGCTTCGCGGAGCTGACTGGAACGACGCTCTCGACATGGCGAAAGACAGGGGCGAGTCGGTAGCTTTCACTGCCGCTTACGCAGGCAACTACAGAAAGCTCGCACAGATCCTCGACAAGTTCGCGGAAAGCAACGGTGACAAGGTAAGCCTCGCTTCCGAGCTTACCGAGCTTATAGGAACAGACGGCGGAAGAGATACTCTCATGAAGTACTGCGACGGCGTTAAGAATGGTTTCTCCGGAGAGAAAAAGGAGTTCTCGCTTAATGAGATCGCACGCGATCTCGAGGCTAAGGCGGATGCTCTCGCGAACCACATCAGACAGAACGAGTGGTTCACAGACGAACTCGGTCTGTCAAGATTTAACAGCTACTACGATAACGATGGTAAGCCTCTCGAGACCAACGGAGATAAGATCGGTAATCCTGCTATGATGATCACCGGTCAGGTGTTCACTGTAATGAGCGGAGTCGCTTCTGACGATCAGGTTAAGGCGATCATCGAGTCTGCCGACAAGTACCTGTACGATGAGGCGGCCGGCGGTTACAGACTTAACACCGACTTCCACGAGATCAAGACCAACATGGGAAGAATGTTCGGCTTCGCTTACGGGCAGAAGGAGAACGGTGCCGTATTCTCGCACATGGCTGTCATGTACGGTAATGCGCTCTACACCAGAGGCTGCAAGGAGGCAGGATGGAAGGTAATCGGCTCGCTCTACAGACACGCGGCGGACTTCGAGTCTTCCAAGATCTACCCCGGTGTGCCTGAGTATTTCGACCCGAAGGGAAGAGGTGTTTATCATTACCTTACAGGCGCAGCTTCCTGGCTGATCCTGACTGTGCTTAACGAGATCATGGGCATTAAGGGCGAGTTCGGTGACATGAAGTTCGAGCCCGGACTTCTGCCTTCACAGTTCGATAAGAACGGCGAGGCCGGCGTGTCCTTCGAGTTTAACGGTGTGCCCGTCGATGTCACTTACGTCATGGACGGCGGCTGCGATACTGTCGCGAAGATCGAGGTCGACGGACAGGTCGTATCCGAAGGAGTCAACGTGCTTCCCAAGGATAAGATCGGCAAGCAGATAAGGGTAACGCTCAGATGAACAGAGAAGACGGAATCTTTAAAGCTTCCTGCGGAGGCGGCAACGAGATAGCTTACTGCTGGTGCAAGCCCGACGATATGGATACGGTCGAGCCTAAGGGAGTGATCCAGATCTGTCACGGCATGGCGGACCACTTCTCGAGATATCTTCAGATGGCGGAGTTCCTTACGAAGCAGGGATTCATCGTAGGCGGCATGGACATGATGGGTCACGGTGCGACGTTCCAGCTTAATGCCGGACGCGATATGCCCAAGGGTTACTTCGGCGACGCTCCCGATTCTGCGATGTGTATCCTGAAGGACGAGATGGAGTTTCACAGAATCACCAAGGAAAGATTCGGGGAGACTTTGCCATACTATCTTTACGGACACAGCATGGGTTCATTCGTAGCTCGTAATATCTACATCACGCCGGAATACAGCAAGGAGTTCGAAGCTTTTATATTCGCGTCCACTATGGGTCCGAATCCGGCTGCGGGGGCGGGACTCGCTCTTACGAATATGATGAAGGTATTCGGGCGTAAAAGAGCGCCGGGCAAGCTTGTGAACAAGATAGCTTTCGGAGCTTACAACAAGAAGATCAGTAACCCCAAGACGGACTACGACTGGGTTACGAGTGACGAAGAAGAAGTGAAGAAATATATGCAGGATGACCTGGCGGGATTCCTGTTCACCAACAAAGGCTTCGCGGATCTTTTTACGCTCGTTATCCGCATGCAGAAGAAGGATGCGTACGATAACATTCCTCTTGATAAGCCCGTCATGCTTACATACGGGGAGGATGATCCCGTCGGCAATTACGGAACGGGTGTGCGTCAGGTCATCGAGATCTTAAGATCGAAGGGCGTAAAAGTTACGGAGAGAAACTACGGGCACTACCGTCATGAGATTCAGAACGAGAGTGTCAGGTGGGACTACTTCAAAGATATAGCAGAATTCTATTTACAGGCAACTGAGTAATGAAACAGATCAAACCATACGAGCACGTTGTGCAGTACTACGAGACAGACCAGATGAAGGTCGTTCACCACAGCAATTACATAAGATGGTTCGAGGAGGCCAGGATCGACTTCTTCGAGCAGATCGGATTGGGTTACAAGGAGTGTGAACAGAAAGGGATAATGAGTCCCGTCACTTCCGTCAGTGCACGTTACAAGACGCCCACGGAGTTCTACGATACGGTTGTGATCTGGATACGCTTCACGAAATACACGGGAGTACGTCTCACCATCGAATACGAGGTTACCGACAAGGCCAAAGGCACCGTAAGGTGTACCGGTCAGAGCGAACACTGCTTCGTCACGACCGACGGCAAGATAGTATCGGTAGCCAGGAACAACCCTGAGATGGATGCGACGATCCGTGAGTATTTGGAGGAATGAATATGACGGATGTAGCTATCATAGGTGCAGGTACGGCTGGACTTACTGCTGCAATATATGCGAGACGTGCGGGTGCTTCCGTAACGATATTTGAAGGTGAAGCCCCCGGCGGTCAGATAATCAACACGCCCGAGATCGATAACTTCCCGGGAATGCCAGGTGTGTCCGGATATGAGTACGCCAACAAGCTTTACGAGCAGGCGCAGAACTTCGGTGCCGAGTTTGTTTTCGATACGGTAAAGAAGGTGGAAGGCAGCTTAGAAGAAGGCTTCCGCATCATCACGGAGTACGGCACCGAGTGTGACGCGAAGACCATGATCATCGCGAGCGGAGTTAAGCGCCGCGAAATGGGCCTTGCAGGCGAGCAGGAGTTTACGGGAAGAGGCATCTCATACTGCGCCACATGTGACGGTGCTTTCTTCAAGGGCAAGACCGCGGCCGTGTTCGGAGGCGGCAACACTGCAGTCGAGGATGCCATCTACCTCGCGGGCATCTGCAAGAAGGTTTATATTATCCACAGAAGGAACCAGTTCCGTGCTGATGCCGCTCTCGTTGACGAGCTCCTGGCGCACGATAACGTCGAGACGAAGCTGTGCTTCACAGTTTCCGGTATCAGAGGCGAAGACAAGCTTACCGGAGTCGAACTTACCAGTATCGACGGAAGCCGCGAGGAACTTACTACGGATGCGCTGTTTGTCGCGATCGGACTGATCCCCGAGAACGATGTGTTCAAGGATATCGTGGAACTCGATGATGCAGGTTATGTCGCCGCGGACGAGACTTGCGAGACTTCAACTCCCGGCGTGTTCGCTGCGGGTGACTGCCGTACCAAGGATGTCCGCCAGCTCGTTACTGCAGCAGCTGACGGTGCCGTAGCTGCCGTCGCCGCTTCAAGGCTGAGTCGCGGCGGGTAAGGTCTATTACCTTTTAAGGAATTTTTAATTATTCGTCTTTTATCATAATAACGCGTTCTGTGTGAAGGGCGCGTTATTTTGTTTTTCCAGGGAATTAAGGGGAATCCGGTTTATGGGGAAAGGATAACTATTATCTCTTTAAACCCTCTGCATATGAGATTAGACGTGACAGAAAATGTTTGTCTTCTTT
>CAMNNN010000025.1 GCA_946545505.1 uncultured Clostridia bacterium | reverse complement strand
CGTTATTATAACAAATCTTTATTTGCAAAATACTCTGTTATGCCTGATTATTATAATTGTAAATTCTCAAATAATTTTAAAGGAGAGTGCCGTATGTTCGATATTATGTCTGACCCCGTCGGCTCTTTGATTACTGAACTTATCAACTGCGTCGCCTGGATTTTCCTTTTCAAAAAATGCGGACTCAAGTGGTGGCAGAGCTTCGTCCCCGTCCTGAACAACTACTATAAGGGTTTGTGTGCCAACAGGAAGAAGGAAGGTAAGATCATGGCCGTTCTTGAGGCCGTTATGCTGATTCTGGAGATTCCCATTCTGATCGGGCAGATCAACGATTCTTTGCCCACACCGGTACTTCTTATCTGCATACTGGTCTTCATTATCTGCTTTATCATGCTTGTCGTTTATGATATCCGCATCAGCATCGCCCTATGCGAGACCTTCGGCAGGAGCAAGAAGTGGCTGTGGCTGTGGATCCCGTTCGAATCTCTCACCGCAGCCTGGTGGGGTCTGTCGGGCAAATTCGTTCCGAACAGACTTGCAACCGATAAGGATGAAGAAGCCGAGCTTTCCGGTATCGAAGCTGCAACTGCCGGAGAAGGCCTCACGGTCAACATCAACGAGAGAACCGCGAAGACCGCATTCCAGACCAATGTCCTTCTTAAGGATATCCACATGAATATCCCCAAGGGCCACATGGTCCTCCTGTTAGGCGGTTCCGGCGCAGGCAAGACCACATTCCTTAATGCCGTAACAGGCTACGAGAAGGCCGATGCCGTCATCACGTTGAACGGCGTCAACATCTACGAAGAATACGGCAGCATCAAGTACCAGTTGGGCTTCGTTCCGCAGCAGGAACTCATGCGCGGCAACGACACCGTATTGAAGACGCTTTCCGACGCGGCTGACATCCGCCTTCCCGCTTCGATGTCGCGTAAGGAGAAGGACGAGCGCGTAATGGAAGTTCTCGAGACATTCGGACTTGCCATGCTCTCCGGCACCATGGTAGAGAAGCTCTCGGGCGGACAGAAGAAGCGTCTGTCGATCGCTCTCGAATTCATCTCCGACCCGAACCTGTTCATCCTCGACGAGCCTGACTCCGGTCTCGACGGTGTTGTCGCGAGGGCTCTGTTCGAAAAGCTCAGATCCATCGCCGACGAGGGAAAGATCGTCATAGTTATCACGCACACCCCGGACAGAGTTATCGACCTTTTCGATGATGTTATCGTGCTTGCCAAGGACAGCTCACGCACGGGCCGACTTGCTTTCTACGGTCCTGTCGGGTGCGCACGTAAGTATTTCGCCAGAGGCAATATGGAGGCGCTGCTGCGCACCATCAACCAGAAGGAAGAGGGCGGCGAGGGCCGTGCCGACGAATTCATAGCGCGCTTCTCACATGTCGTAAGACTCATGGAGGAGGGCAAGAGCTGTGACGAAGCCGTAACTGAAGTACTGGCTTCCGAGAGGGAGGTGGCTGCATCATGAACAGAGAGATAAAAGACGTAAAGCGTAAGGGACGCATATACCAGACCGGGATCTACCTCGGCAAATTCTTCAGAATGTTCGTATTCCAGAGCGACTGGAAGGTAATGCCGATGTCCGCGGTCATCGCGGGTCTCGTCGGACTTGTAATGAGCGGAACACTCTTCAAGACCATGGAAGGAACTCTCACGGGATCGTTCGCGCTGTCGTGCATCTGCGTGTGGAACGGTTTCTTCAACTCCATCCAGAATGTCTGCCGTGAGCGAGCGATCGTAAAGCGTGAGCACAGAAGCGGCGTGCACATCAGTTCCTACATCACGGCGCACACGATCTACCAGGCTTTCCTGTGCCTGCTGCAGACCTTGATCACGATGTTTGTTCTGTCCAGGATGGGTGTCGCTTTCCCTGCGGACAAGGGCGGAATCATTCTTCCCAACTTCTACCTCGATATGGGCATAACGATCTTCCTGACGACATTCGCTGCCGACATGTTAAGCCTGCTCGTATCGTCCTTCGTTAGAAACACCACGACGGCCATGACGGTCATGCCGTTCCTTCTGATCTTCCAGCTTGTTTTCTCAGGCGGATTCTTCTCACTTCCCGACAGTGTGCTCGGACTTACGAATCTTACGATCACCAAGTGGAGCCTTACAGCCACATGCGCACAGGGCCGCTATAACGAGCTTCCCATGACGTCACTGTGGGTGAGCCTGAAGAAGATGGGCAATGCGGAAGTCACCGGAGAGCAGATGAAGGAATTTATAATGACTTCTCCCGACGTAGTCGAGAACCCGGAAGTGGCAGTTGCGATCCTGACCATCCCTGACGATGCGGTCTTCAACCTCGGAGACATGCTGCAAGTCATCGAGGCCAACAACGGTGCTTATGCGATCGAGATGAAGTCAGGCGAGCTCAATTACACAGCGAAATATGCTTCCGATCCCGCGATCGTTAAGAACAGCTGGAGTATGCTCGGCTTCGAGATACTCGCCTACATCGCCATCGCGACCGGCGCACTCGAGTTCATCGATAAGGACAAGCGGTAATCGTTAGAAAACAGTAACACTCCTGTTAATTGCAAATCACGAATAAATTATATATTATTACGTGATTGCAATTTAAAGGAGGCTCCTTATGGGCGAAAATAAATGGATACGTGCCGCTATCCCTGCGCTGCTCCTGCACTGCAGTATCGGTACAGTTTACTGCTGGGGTACATTCTCGAAGGAGATTGCCAATTATATCGGTGCTGACAACAGAGACGTTCAGTGGGCATTCTCGCTCGCTATCTTCTTTCTCGGTATGTCTGCAGCATTCCTTGGCGACGTAGTTGAGAAGGACATCAAGAAGTCATCCCTGATCGCTACCATCTGCTTCACAGTAGGTATGGTCGGAACAGGTGCAGCTATTCTTCTTAAGTCCCTTCCCCTCATCTTCCTTTTCTACGGATGCATAATGGGTATCGGTCTTGGTACAGGTTATCTTTCACCCGTAAAGACACTCATGCTGTGGTTCAAGGACCGTAAGGGTCTTGCTACAGGACTTGCGGTTGCAGGCTTCGGTCTTGCAAAGGCGATCGCAACGCCTATAATGCAGAAGCTCCTTAACATATTCAACAACAACCCTGCTTATATGTTCTTCATCATGGGCGGTGTCT
Organism: uncultured Clostridia bacterium; assembly: GCA_946545505.1. GTDB lineage: Bacteria > Bacillota > Clostridia > Saccharofermentanales > Saccharofermentanaceae > Saccharofermentans. The sequence continues at coordinate 7,809 of CAMNNN010000025.1, read as the reverse complement.
ACTGCGTAATGATGTTCATAGGACACAGACTCTTAAAGAAGCCCGAGGGATGGGTCGAGTCTCACGAGAAGGGCGGCATCAAGGAGTTCTTCGCGACACTTGGCAAGAACTTCAAGTATTCTTTCTCCAACAAGACATTCATCGGAATCTGGATCATGTTCTACATCAACATCCACTGCGGTCTCGCACTCATCTCCCAGGAGAAGTCGATCTTCACTACCATCGGATTGTCTGTTGGCGCTGCAGCTGTACTCGGTTCAGTAACAGCTTTTGCGAACGCAGCAGGTCGTCTGGGCTTCTCAGCATGGGCTGATACATTCAAGGACAGAAACACGATCTACAAGCTGATCTTCATTCTCTCTATCGCACTTACAGCTGCAACGATCTTTACACACGGAATAGAGAATAAAATCGTTGTTCTGTGCATAGCTTTGCTCATCATGGTTAACGCAGGATACGGCGGAGGCTTCTCCAACGTTCCTACACTTCTTTCCGACCACTTCGGTATGAAGTCCATCTCAGCTGTTCACGGCATGTGCCTCTCAGCTTGGGCTATCGCAGGTCTTACAGGTAACCAGATGGCTACATACATCGTTGATCATACAGGAGCAATTGATCCTGAGACAAATTACAACCCGGTAGGAACTCAGAATGTACTTTACGCTACATGCGCTTTATACATCGTTGCTCTTATCGTCTGCCTCGTGCTTGTAAAGCCCGCGAAGAAGGAAGAAGCAAAGGCCTGATAAAATCAGACCGGAAGCAACATCAAGAATTGAGTGTTGCTTTACAAACATAGTAGAAATACATATCAAGGCCGCCATTGCGTATGAAGCGATGGCGGCTATTTTATGTCCGCGGCCCGCGAGTACGCGGCCGAATGAGATGCCGCACGCGAGCGAATTAAATACATGTATCGAAGGGATAACATTCGTTGAAGTATCGATCGAATAAAGATGCTTAACAAGATCCGTGCAGATGTTATCGCGGGGGAATACTTCCGGACGAAGCTCTAATCCATTCGGAAACACGAAGCTTACCACGAGGAAGAGAGACATTCCGATAACGAGGTTCCATCCCATCGGCAGGAACTCCTTCTTGTCCATAAAGAACACATACACGATTCCGAGCGCCATGAACGGGAACCACAGAAGGTAAGGCACAATAAACCCCTCGACGAAAGGGATCTTATCGTCGAGGGGAATATTTATGTAGGTTACTTCTGTTGTCATCCTCTCCGCCAATACGAAGAAGAAGAGGTATATCGGCATGTAGATAATAAACTGCCAGTACTTGAATCTCTCTTTAAGTGTTTGCTGCATCAGTCGTTGCCACTTCTACTTTCACTTCATCTATCGGGCCGCCGTCAGAGATCTTGATCTCTTCTCCGTCAGCGTCAACGAGTGCTATTCTACCCGATTTGATGACTCCGTCAAGAAGTGCTTCCGAGAAATTATCCTCGATCATCGACTGCATAACTCTCTTGAGAGGTCTCGCTCCGTACTGCGGATCGTAGCCCTTCTTAGCAAGAAGATCCTTCGCAGCATCGGTGAGCCTGATCTCGATTCCGATGTCGGAAATCCTCTTCGCGACCTGAGCCGTGAGGATATCGACGATCCTGATGAGAGACTCCTTGCCGAGCATCCTGAAGAAGATGATCTCGTCAACACGGTTGATAAACTCAGGTGTGAAAGCCTTCTTGAGTTCTTCGAGAACCGTGCTCTTGGCATCGTCGTAAGTCTTGCCTCCGTACAGTCTCTCTCTTGAAGCCTCATCCTGATCCTTATCGTCTCCCGCGAGATCGAAACCGATCTTACGTCCTGCAGCAGACGTGAGCATTCTCGCACCGATATTACTCGTCATGATGATGATCGTGTTCTTGAAGTCGACGACTCTTCCCTTACCGTCAGTAAGTCTTCCGTCATCGAGCACCTGAAGCATCGAGTTGAACACCTCGGGGTGCGCCTTCTCGATCTCATCGAAGAGGACTACGGAATACGGATGGCGTCTTACCTTCTCCGTAAGCTGGCCGCCCTCATCGTAGCCGACATATCCCGGAGGAGAACCGATGAGCTTAGACACATCGTGCTTCTCCATGTACTCGGACATATCGATACGTACGAGTGAGTTCTCATTACCGAACATGACTTCGGCAAGAGCCTTCGCGAGCTCAGTCTTACCTACACCGGTAGTACCGAGGAAGATAAACGACCCGGACGGCTTCGTCGGATCCTTAAGACCCAGACGGGATCTTCTTATCGCCTTCGCGACAGCCGTAACAGCCTCGTCCTGACCGACAACTCTCTTTTTCAGTTCATCCTCGAGAGTCCTTAACTTCTCAGCATCAGTCTCCGTGATCTTCGATACGGGGATACCGGACCACTGGGACAGAACATCAGCGATATCGTCGACTGTAAGCGTACCCGTGAAGCCGCTCTCATCAGCCTTAGTGCCATCCAGGGCCTCGAGATCAGCCTTCAGCTTATTAGCCTCATCACGAAGCGCCGCGGCCTTCTCGAATTCCATGTTATCTACGGCAAACTTCTTCTGCTCCTCGATCTCCTCGAGACGCTTGCTGATTTTATGCCTCTTATCAGTTACAGCGAAATTAATCCTCTTACGGGCAGCCGCCTCATCGATAAGGTCGATAGCCTTATCGGGAAGGAATCTGTCTGATACATATCTTGAAGAAAGCAGTACTGCCTGCTCGATAGCATCGTCGGGGATCTTGATCTTGTGATGCTCCTCGTACTTCGTGCGCAGACCCTTAAGGATCTCGACAGCCTCACTCTGTGACGGCTCATCTACAAGAACCTTCTGGAAACGGCGCTCGAGTGCAGAGTCCTTTTCGATGTACTTGCTGTACTCGTCGAGTGTGGTGGCACCGACGATCTGCAGCTCGTTTCTGGTAAGCATAGGCTTCATGATGTTGGCGGCGTCAAGTGAACCGGAGTCACCGCCTCCGCCGGCACCGATGAGCGTATGGATCTCGTCGATGAAGAGTATGACATCAGGGTCGGAAGCCGCTTCCTCGAGAACGTTCTTGATCCTCTCCTCGAAGTCACCTCTGTACTTGGAGCCTGCGACGAGCGAGCCCATGTCGATGCTGTATACTGTCTTACCCTTGATGATGTCAGGCACGTCGCCCTGCGCGATAGCGAGTGCGAGTCCCTCGGCGATGGCAGTCTTACCTACACCGGGATCACCTACGAGGCAGGGGTTGTTCTTAGTCCTTCTGGCGAGGATCTGCATAACGCGGTTGATCTCCTGCTCACGGCCGATAACGGGGTCGATCTTGCCTTCCCCTGCCATGGCTGTCAGATTCTTACCGAACTTCTCGAGAGTCTTACGTCCTCCCTTGCCGGACTTCTTTCCGGAAGGACCTCTGCCCTTGTCGCCCTTGGGTGCGCCGGGGCCTAACCTGCCCATGTCCTCGTCAGCGGAGAACAGTCCGTCATCAGATCCTTCGAGGGCGCCTACCTCAGAGAGGAGACCCGACATCTCGTCGATGATGCCGTTAACGTCAGCGCCGACTCTTATAAGCACCTGGTTGCCCGTGAGTGCCTTGTTAGTAGCGATAACGAAAAGCAGATGCTCCGGCTTTACGATACCTTCATCGCCGATCCTGTTCGACACCTCCATGGAATCGTTAAGAAGTCTCTTGGACTCGAGGCGGAGCGCTCTTAAGCCGTCCTCTACCTCATACTTACCGATGTCGTCATCCATTACGGACTCGTCGAATCCGAGAAGGGAAGCAAGAGACTCGAGTGTTACCCCGTTGCGCTCGAGGACATCAGTGTATGTACCCTCCAGTGCGCAGATTCCCGCGAGCATATACTCGGTCGAGACCATGCGGTTTCCGGATGAATCCGCGAACCTCTTCGCGTAAACGATTACGCGTGTTGTCTCTTCAGTAAGTTTTATGTTCATGTTGCCTGTCCTCCCTTCATAATGTCACGGATCAGCTTGGCGCGGGCCACCGACTTGTCCTTGGGGCGCATACCTTTGCCCGCCGAATCCGAATAGTTACGTCTCACTTTCTGTGTAAGTTTATTGATCTTGTTCCAGTCAAGATCAGCATCCGATGTGTCGACAAAGTTCTGTCCGAGTCTGAGCCAGTTGATGAGCGTCAGTGCCTCTGCAGTCTCTATCCTTCTGCAGTAAGACAGTGTCGCGTAAGCTCTGTAGTACTGGTCCTCGACGATGCTCTTCTTCTTGGTGCAGATATTCTTTCTGCATGTGTTCTCGAGCTTGATGATATCCTCCTGAACCTTACGTGTCCTGTCGATGATCTCCTGCTCGGTAATACCTAATGTAGCCACGTTGCTTAATACATAGATGCCGCTCTCGCGAAGTCCGTCCTGATGCGTCATGGGGATCATCTGCCAGTCGTATTTCTCGGCTCTCTTGGCAAGCACCTGAACGGCTCCCTCAGTCTTCTCGATTCCCGGGAGTGCGAGCGTCATCATGAGCTGCATTCCGGTACCGACCGACTTGATCTGGGATGTCAGGAAACCGAACTTATCCGTATAAGCGATGTCCATGCTCTGCTCGAATTTAACCGCGAGCTCATCCGCTCTCTTATAAGCCGTCACTATATCCGAGCCCGGAACCATCGATACGATGTTGATGTGGTCAGTCGAATTGATAACCACGCCGAGACCATCTGTCTTGCTCATGAGATAACCCGTCTTCGCATCCGAATTCAGGAAAGCATATCCCGAGTAGAACTGGTTATACAGATCAGCCTTAGCCGTATCGTCGAGCTCGTCCGTCCTTACGAAATTAAGATCCATGGAACCTGCGGCCTGCCTTACCATGCCGAGCACGTTCTCCCTGTCTGCGTCACTCATCTTGGGAGGGAACGGGAAGCCCTTGATGTTACGGCTTAAGATGATCTTGGTGGAGAGTATTACGTCCTTGTTGCTGCCTTCATTCTCGTACCACATATCAGTTCTCCCCCTTTCTGGACTTAAGCTCATCACGAAGCTTTACCGCGAGAGAGTACTCTTCCGCTTCGGCCGCCTTCTTCATGGCGTCTTCGATCTCCTTGTCGGTAAACTCAGTTAAGTCAGCATCTTTAACCTTCGCGAGCAAATCTTCAGTCTTCGCTTCTTCCTTCTTATCCTTAATCGTCTTCTTCTCAGAAGCCGCGGGCTGTGCAGAAAGCTCTTCACCCTGTACGGGATCAGAAGAAACTGCGTCCTTAACATCCGCCTTGATTTTCGCTGCCTCGGCAGGCTTTCTTCCCATATATTCACTGCTGCCCTGAAGTTTAAGGATATTCTTCATGATGCTCTCGTTAAATGTGTTGTAACACTCGATGCATCCGAGCTGCCCGCCCGACTCGAGTTCTCTTAATGTTGTTCCGCATCTGGGACATCTGATCTTCGCATTGGCGAAGTCGAGATCGCTTCCCGCGGAGAAGATTCCGGGGAACTCATCAAGCATCGGGAAAGCCTGATCGAAGAGTGCGTTCTGTCTTCTGAACACCTCACCTATCTTAAGTTCTCTGGCACAACTGTCGCACAGCAACACGCCGTTGAACCTTACATATGAATTACCTATCTGAGCTCCGCATCTTGAACACCTCATGGTCGTTCTCCTTTCCCTTACTTTATGAGCAGTCCGGCGAGTGCATTACGGAACACATCCGCCCTGACTTGTGATCTGATATCTGTATCCACTTTGGCAAGTGCCCTGTCCGAGACCGCCGACATGATCGACGTAGCTTCTCTCATTTTTATCGCCTTTACCTCTACCGCATTGATAAGAAGTGTCTTGGCCTCCTGCTGGGATAAGCTGTCGCCCGTCTCCTGTATAAGCGATCTTATATAGTCCTCAGTGCTTGTATGTTTGATCTGCGTGATCGTGATCTGACCGCCGCCGCCTCTGCGGCTCTCGACTATATAGCCGTTGCCGGTCGAGAATCTTGTCGAGAGGACATATGTCACCTGTGACGGTACACAATTCGCCTGTTCCGCGAGTTCGCTTCTGCTGATAGTGGCGCTGCCGTTATTCTCTTCGATCATCTGCTTGATCATCGCTTCGATTACATCTACGAGCCGTGCCATTGATATGCCCTCCTTTGACTTTGACTTTCTTTGATATTGCTATTATCGCCTCAATGTCAAAGAATGTCAAGACCATTCTGACGTAAAAGAAAACCCGGCGTGAAGCCGGGCCGGTAAATCAAATTAAGATATAAGATTACTTGTGATATAGCTTCTTGGTCGCGTAGACCGGTTCGCAGGTGATATTCACACCGAGTTTCCTGAACACATTCTCATCAACACCTGACAGCATCGTAGTCGAATGTGCGTCAGCATTCTTAAGATTATTCAGCTGCTGCATGGCAAGCTCTGCGACCGGGTTGGTCGTCGCCGACATTGACAGCGCGATCAGTGTCTCATCCGTATGAAGTCTGGGGTTGTGATTACCCATGTGATTGACCTTCAGATCCTGGATAGGCTCGATAACGTTGGGTGAGATAAGCGGCATATTATGGTCGATTCCCGCGAGCAGCTTCAATGCGTTGAGCAATGCCGCGGAAGAAGGTCCCATAAGGTCCGTCGTCTTACCTGTTACCATACGGCCGTCAGCAAGCTCGATGGCAACTGCCGGTCCGTCGGTCTGATCTGCACGTACCAATGCCGCGCCCACACAGCGGCGGTCAGCTACATCAATACCTGTTTTATTGATAAGAAGTTCCAGCTTATTAACATCCGAACCGTCGGACAGACCCTGCTTAACAGAGCACTTGGCCTGATAGTAACGGCGGATGATCTCCTGCTTGCTCGCCTCACGGCATGCCTCATCATCCACGATAGCGAAGCCCGCCATGTTAACGCCCATATCCGTCGGGCTCTTGTAAGGCGACTCGCCGTAGATCTTATCGAAGATCGCATTTACTACAGGGAATATCTCTACATCACGGTTGTAGTTAACTGTCGTCTCACCGTAAGCTTCGAGATGGAAAGGATCGATCATGTTAACGTCAGACAGGTCGGCCGTAGCAGCCTCGTAAGCGATGTTAACAGGATGCGTCAGAGGCAGGCTCCAGATAGGGAATGTCTCGAACTTGGCGTAACCGGCCTTAATGCCGCGCTTATTCTCGTGGTAAAGCTGTGACAGGCATGTAGCCATCTTTCCGGAACCCGGGCCGGGAGCCGTAACTACAACGAGCTTATGAGTTGTCTCGATATAATCATTCTTTCCGTAACCGTCGTCACTGACGATAAGCGGAATATTGGAAGGATAACCTTCGATAGGATAATGCTTGTAAACCTTAACGCCGAGCTGACGCAGTCTCTTCTCGAACTTCTCCGCGAGTGTCTGGCCCGTGTACTGTGTGATGCACACGGATCCTACGCACAGACCGAATTCCGTGAAGGCATCGATAAGACGGAGTACATCCTGGTCATATGTAATGCCGAGGTCGCCCCTGCGCTTGCTTTTCTCGATGGCGTCTGCGTTGATGGCGATGATGATCTCTACGTCTTCCTGCAGCTTCATGAGCATCCTGATCTTGCTGTCAGGCTCGAAGCCGGGAAGCACTCTGGAAGCGTGGTGGTCGTCAAACAGCTTGCCGCCGAACTCGAGGTAAAGTTTGCCTCCGAACTTCTCTATCCTCTCTCTGATATGCTTGCTCTGGAGCTCCGCGTACTTCTCGCTGTCAAAACCGACCTTATACATCTGCCTTAATACCTCTCATCACTATTACCTTGTGGCCTCTGGGCTTCTTCTCGAGAACGAGCTCGGACTGCCCCTGCTCCACCTCATCGAAAAGCTTCGTGAACTTATCCACGG
>CAMNNN010000024.1 GCA_946545505.1 uncultured Clostridia bacterium | reverse complement strand
CGGATGACAGGAAGCCCGCGATGGTTACTCCGACCTGTATGGTAGCAAGGAAAGTTCCGGGGTTGTCGATGAACTTGAGCATACGCTTCGCGTTCTTATCGCCGTCCTCGGCAAGTTTACGCATCTTCGTGTCGTTAAGAGATATAACCGCCATCTCAGTACCTGAGAAGAAGGCATTAACGAGGATGAAGAATATGACTACCAAAAGTCCGATTATAGTGTCACTCATATATCAAATCACAACTCCGAAAGGAGTTTCTCCAGGATATCCTTGACGGTCTTCGGGTCAGCCTTGCCTCTGAGCTCCCTCATGGACTGTCCGATCAGAAACTGGATATTCTTGGTGTTTCCGACCTTGTACTCATCGACAGCCTTGGTGTTCTCTGAGATGACCTTTCTTATGGCAGGCTCGATCGCGGATGCGTCAGATACCTGTGCAAGTCCGTTCCTGTCTGCATACTCTTCGGGATCAACGTCCTCTTCGAACACTGCCGTCAGGATCTTCTTGCCGCTCTTACGGTTGATCTTGCCGTCGTTTACCATCTTGATGATAGTTCCGAGCTTATCTCCGTCGAACTCCTTGTCTTCAGGTGTTACGCCTTCATCCTTGTAGAGCTTGAGAAGGTCTGTAAGGATCCAGTTGGCGGCATCCTTGTAATTTCCGCACTTGGCACCTGCAGTCTCGAAGACCTTAACTACGGTTACGTTGCCGGTAATGATATCAGCATCATACTCTGTAAGGCCGAGCTCGCTTACATAGCGTTCGCGCTTCGCGTCGGCAAGCTCGGGGAGTGAAGCCTTTACGCTCTCGAGGTACTCCTCGGAGATAACGATAGGCATAAGGTCGGGATCAGGGAAATACTTATAGTCCTGAGCATCCTCCTTGGATCTCATCGCATATGTATATTCCTTCTCATCGTCCCATCTTCTTGTCTCCTGAACGACTTCTCCTCCGCCCTCGATAAGGTCGATCTGACGCTCGCACTCATACTCGATGGCGCGCTCGATGGCCTTGAAGGAAGCGATATTCTTCATTTCGGTACGTGTACCGAACTCCGCCTGACCTCTGGGCCTTACGGAGAGGTTAACGTCGGCTCTCATGGATCCTTCCTGCATCTTACAGTCGGAAACACCCAGGTACTGCATGGTGTCGCGGATCTTCGTAAGGTACGCGATTACTTCCTCAGAAGATCTGAAATCAGGCTCGGAAACGATCTCAAGGAGAGGCACGCCGCAGCGGTTGAAGTCAACCTTGGTCATACCCGTAACCTCGTCGTGAACGAGCTTGCCGGCATCCTCTTCCATGTGGATCTCGTGGATACCGATGGACTTCTCACCCTGACTTGTCTTGATGTCGACATGTCCGTTACGGCAGATCGGGCAGTACAGCTGCGAGATCTGATATGCCTTCGGAAGGTCAGGATAGAAATAGTTCTTACGGTCGAACTTGTTATTTCGAGTGATGTCGCAGTTAAGTGCGAGTCCGGCCTTAACGGCGAATTCGACTACCTTCTTGTTAAGCGTAGGAAGCGTTCCGGGCATACCGGAGCAGACCTCGCACACATGTGTATTGGGAGCGCCGCCGAACTTGGTGGAGCATCCGCAGAATATCTTGGATTCGGTCGAAAGCTCGCAATGAACTTCAAGACCTATGACCATCTCATAATCTCTCATTGCTTTGCCTCCTTGCTTAATCTCTCATAAGCATATGCGAATCCCATGATCGTCTGTTCGTCAAAATGCTTGCCGATTATCTGCATTCCCACAGGAAGGTTATCGGAAGTGAAACCGCAGGGTACCGAGATAGCAGGCACGCCTACGATGTTGATAAGTACCGTACATATATCTCCGAGATACATCTTGAGCGGGTCGGATAGGCTCTCCCCGGCCTTAAGCGCAGCCGTAGGAGCTACGGGGCCGATTACGACATCGTACTTCGAGAAGGCCTCGTCGAAAGCCTTCTTGATGAGTGCCTTCGCCTGAAGTGCCTTGTTATAGTAAGCATCGTAGTAGCCCGAAGAGAGAACGAAGTTGCCGAGCATGATCCTTCGCTTTACCTCCATGCCGAAGCCCTCCGACCTGGATCTGATGTAAAGTTCCATCAAGTCATCTACATCCTCGGGCGCATAGCCGTACTTGATACCGTCGTATCTGGACAGGTTCGAGCACGCCTCGGCACAGCAGATAATGTAGTAAGTCGGGATGGCATAATCCATGATAGGCATGGGGAAGGTCTCGACCTTGGCTCCTGCCTGTTCCAGAAGCTTTACAGCCTCCATTACCCTTGCTCTTACATCCTCGTCCATACCCTCTGCGAAATACTGCTCGGGAAGACCGATAGTCTTGCCGCTGACATCGAAGTTCTTAACAGCCTCGAGGTCGAGCTTGTCCGTGGGAGCGGAAGACTGATCCTTGGGATCCTCTCCGCTAATTACATTAAGCATATAAGCCACATCGAGTGCATCGCGGCCCATGGGGCCAATCTGATCGAGTGATGAACCGAAGGCTACGAGGCCGTAACGGCTTACCTTGCCGTATGTCGGCTTAAGTCCCGTGATACCGCAGAATGAAGCGGGCTGTCTTATGGATCCGCCTGTATCGGAACCAAGGGAGATAGGCGCGAGCTTAGCTGCTACGCAGGCAGCGGAACCGCCGGAAGAACCTCCGGGAACTCTGTTCTCACCCCAGGGGTTTACAGTGGGGCCGAAGAAGCTCGTCTCTGTCGTGGAACCCATGGCAAACTCATCCATGTTGGTCTTACCTATGATGACCATGCCCTCTTCTTTGAGCTTTCTTACTGCTGTCGCATCATAAGGAGGAACGAAATTATGGAGCATATTGGAGCCGCATGTCGTGAGGACACCCTCAGTACACATGTTGTCCTTAACTGCTACCGGAACACCTGCGAAAGCTCCCGTGAGTTCGCCTGAAGCGATCTTCTCATCGATGATCCTTGCCTCCGCGAGTGCCTCTTCTCTAACTGTTATATAAGAGTTGTACTTGCCGTCGTTCTCCTTGATGGCATCGAGGTAAGCCTTGGTCGCTTCCTCGGAAGTTGTCTCTTTATTCCTGATCGCTTTACCGAGTTCGAGGGCGGAAAGCTTAATGATCTGTTCTGAATCCATATTATGCTCTCCTCCGGTCAATCGAACGTCCTGGGTACAAGGATCGTATCTTCATCCTTACGCGCAGCATTGCTGATGATCTTGTCCTTGCAGTCGCCGCTCGTAACCTCGTCTTCGCGCATGACATTCGTTCTTCCGAATACATGGCTTAAGGGCTCGACACCGGTGGTATCGAGCTCATTTAACTTATCTATATAACCCATGATGGAACCTAAGTCCTTCATGGTCTTCTGTCTGTCCTCTTCAGACAGGCGGATGCGTCCGAGTTTCTGCAGATAATCGATTAATTCCTCAGTTATCTCCATCTGAATCCTCCTTCTCGGGCTGAGCTTCAACGGAAGTAGCCTTCTTCTTTGTAAGCTGCTTAACGCCTAATGCAGCAAGTCCGAATACAGCTACTGCTCCTACGACGGAGAGTGAGATAAGAAGGATGTCGAGACCCTTATTACCTGTGAGTGCGCCGATCGTGGAACCTTCCGAAGGTGCAGCAGCTTCAGGTGTCATGACGCCTGACTCATCAGTGTTAAGTGTCGGGTCTACGGGAGCTACAGTCGGTGCAGGTGCATACTCATCGGATGTATAGAATTCGTATTCGTTGTTGTTGATGGCGTCGCTTACGAGCTGGCTCATAGCCTGAACAGCGATCTGATCCTTGGAAGACTGATCGATCTCTGTCTCGCCAAGATATGTAAGAACGAAGTATCCGAAATTCTCTGAATAGATCATGTCGATATCACCGACTTCTCTGGACTCATCCCATGCCCACTCGGTAAATACGGGATCGAGTGAACCGTCGTTGGGAACTGCGATGTCGCCGTAGTCGACTGTCTCACCGTTCGTATAAGCCAGTGCCGCTTCTACTGTAAATGTATCCACATCGCCGTCAGCAGTCTCGAGCAGAGCCGTAGCAGCAGCTTCGGCAGCTGCATCCTCTTCTTCTGTAACAGAGTCTGCAGGAGCCTGGTAGAGTGTGTATCTTACCTGGGGAACCATGATCTCGCTCTCGTCGAACTCATAGTTATCCACGAATTCCTGAGTATAGAGATCAGCCATGTAGTAGTTGATGATCGTCTGTCTGAAAGACTCGGCTGTTGTTCCCTCGCCGTAATAAACAGACAGATACTCATCGAGTGTAAGACCTGCGGGAGCAGCGCTCTCAGTCTCAAGGTTGGAAAGGATCGTATCGATCTCGTTTACTGTCTCTTCGGGAAGGGAGAGTCCTTCATCAGCTGCGAGCTTATTGATGATCAGTGCACTCTCGAGCATCTGCTCGGAGTAAGCTACATAGAAGTCGCCGTATGTGGAATACTGCGTCATCTCCTCGCTCATGCCTGTCGAGTCGATGGTCGCAGACAGATCGATATAGCCGTCAGAAGTAGCGGGATAGTAGTAGCCCGCATACTGTGTAAGCTCAGTAAATGTGTCTACGAAGTAGAAGTTCGACTCGGTAAGAGGAACTGCCTGGCCTTCGAAATAGTACTGGTGGTTGAGGTACTGCGGAAGCTGGCTTCCGTAAACAGTTTCAACGGACATATTCGACATATCGGCACCCGTAACAGTTGCCGAAGGATCTGAAGGTGCCGTCTCCGAAGGATTGGTGGCTACACCGGTGTTGGCCGTGCAGGCAGACAGAAGCAGTACACTGGAAAGCACTGCAGATACTAATTTAAATCTGTAATTACTCATAATTTATAACACTCCATTCAATGCGCCATTGTATCATAAAGCAACCTTATCTAACAGTAACCGTCAAAGAATCCGCATCCGCGGGCTGATTATCCTCAATTACAAACAGTTCCATACGGCCCATATCAACAGACTGTGTAATAGTCTGTCCCGAGTCGTGCTCGGTATAAGCAAAGTCATATACGGAAGGATATGTCGATATCAGCACGAGATGGCCGTTGCTCACCCATTCTGACGGGGGATCGGACGGATTCTCTATACTGGTGTACCATGCAGCATCCGAAGAAGGCAGATACTGGTACACACCGCAGTAGTCGTAGTAGACCGACTCGCGTCTGAACTCCCTTAAGTTGTTTGTAAGCGTCAGTTCCCTTCCGCTCTCGAAGTCAGCATAGCCGTCGTCGATGTCCATCTCGAAGTGAATTCCGCTTAATCCGGGAACATAGATAAGGATAGCAGCATACTTGTTGGCATACTCGCTGGAGAAGAACGTGTAGAATGCCTGTGCACGGTAAGACATCTGCTGTCCTGTGACTGCATCATCATCTCTGAAGTCCATGTTGATATTCATCGTAACCTCGGCAGCCGTGAAGAACAGGAAAGCCGTAACAAGCATTGAAGATATCAGAACCGTCTTATTTCTGTGTGACAACACATTGATGAGCATCGATATGAGGCAGGAGAACATCAAAGCCCAGCCGAAGTAGCAAAGCGATGATGTGAGATAGCCTTTGGCATTAAGTTCTCTTACCCACATCTGGTAATTGGCGGTCATGGAATGCGGGAGCGTAAAGAATACCGCGAACAGTAAGCCCGAGATTGACAGAATAAGAAGGTTGAAGCTTATGTCTTTTCTTTCCTCCTTCGATACCTTCATATGGCGTGAAGCCAGGAAAGAGCAGATAACAGCCGCTGCCGCACAGAAGGAGAACACGGGCAGAAACATTCCGTTCAGAAGTGTCTGGAAGCTCGTGATCACATTGACATGATCGGAGTTCGACAGAGGGAAAAGCGAGAGCGAGAAAGTAGACCATGTGTTGATGAAGTCGTTGAAGTCACCATATTCATCAACGGCAGTAACCTCGACCGACTGAGCGATCGGGTTCATCTTGATGTACTCAAGTATGCCGATGAATACTACCGCAGTTACCGCGTGAGGTATAAGTCTTACGATAAACTTCAGGAAAGCCTTCTTCTTAAGTTCGCCTCTTTGCTTCCATACATGTGCGAACGAGATGAGCGCATAGATAAAGCAGGCTGTTATGAAGGGCTCATAAACAGTCATGGACTCGTAATAGCAGAAAACGCTTAAGATGATACAGATAACAGAGCTCTTCTTGCCCGGATTACCTAACCAGCAATCGTAAAGGAACAGCCCGAGCACCATGAGAGACATTCCGTACATGAAGTCAAAAGGATAGCAGTCCATGAGGTTATGGTTGGTATCGATCTGACAGAAAACGGAATAGAATACGGCGAACATTATGCCGTAAACCGGGCGGGTCTTCCTTCCCGTAACAAATGATATGAGGCCGACCGTAAACCAGATAGGAATCTGCTGCAGAAGCCAGATGGCCCTGAAGTTTCCCGTACTTAAGACATAGTAGCGGAATGTTGCGGCAAGCGCGGACAAAAAGCCCACACGTCCTCTGGCAAGATTGAACTCGAGAACATGAGCGTACCACTCCCTGAAAGTGTGCATACGGGCAAAGATAAAGTCATAGAAAGAGTCATGGCATCCCAGGACCTCATCCTTAAGGAAGTAGCAGACAAGCGCCGCGAGCATCGCAGCGAACACACCGGAAAGTCCGGTCCAGACGGTTTCCTTATCTGGCTTAAGACTTCTCAGGCTCATCGAAATTAATTCTCTCCTCTTCTACAACAAGAGGCCTGTTCATGATTCGCTCATTGATGTTAAGAATGTATTCGCCGAGAAATCCTATGAAGAAAATCTGCATAGAGCCTAAGACGAACATACCGATCGTGACAGGCGCCATACCTGCATCGAAGTCATACCAGTTGCAAAGCTTCAGAATGAGATATACAAGAGCGACGATAAGACTCAGCGCAGCTATTATTCCGCCTCCGAATGTAGCGATACGAAGACCGATCTTCGTATATGAAGTGATGGACAGCATAGCCGTATCATAAAGTGTGTAGAAGTTGTTATGCGTCTTACCGGCTCTTCTTTGAGGCTGCTCGAACGGGATCTCCTTGATCTTGAATCCGAGCTCTCCGACGATACCTCTTAAGAACGGTTTCGGATCCTTAAGATCTCTCATTACATTAACGAAGCTTCTGTCGTAAAGTCCGGCTCCTGTGAAATGCTCGATCTGTTCTACATCAGAGAACTTTTTAATCAACTTATAGTAGATGCTCCTTAAGAAATAAACGAATCCGTTCTCCTTAGAAGAAGTCTTAACGCCGACTACTATCTTGTAGCCGTTCTCCCACTCGTGAACATACTTCGGGATCATCTCAACGGGATCCTGGAAATCACATGCCATTGATATTGTGCAGTCGCCCGTCGTCTGAAGTATGCCGTAATAAGGCGAATTATTCTGACCGAAGTTTCTGGCATTGAAGATCGCCTTGATCTTCGGATTGTCTTCGCAGATTTGACGAAGCTTCGGGCGCGTCAGGTCTTTGGAATCGTTATCGATGAACACGATCTCGTAATCATAGTCAGGAAGATCCTGTGCGAACATTTTAACGAGAGCCTCGGACATAGGTCCTACATTCTCTTCCTCGTTATAGCAAGGTATTAAGATACTGATCTTCTTCATACGTGGAACTCCTCCCTGAACCAATCAACCGTCTCTTCTATTCCCTTCTCGAAGGAATACTCGGGAACAAAACCCGTATCCTCTACCAAAGATGAAGTATCCGCGCACAGATACATGACCTGGCCCGGATAGTATTCGACCTCACCGAAGCCTATCGGAAGTGAGGGATTGATCGCATTTCTTATAGCTTCAATATATTCACTCAGTCTTCTTACGGAACCTGAGCCTATGCAGTAAACTGCCTTGTCTTTCCCTTTGGTTGCAGCGAGAAAGAACGCCCTCGCCGCATCCTTGCAGTAGATGTAATCCCACATCTGCTCAGCCTTCGTGTAAGACGCCTTCTTGCCCTCGAGCATAAGCCCGATGCCGCTCATAACCATTGTGTGTGCGCCGTCGCAGGGACCGTAAACGCTTAAGATCCTGCACCAGACATGCTTCATGCCGAGCTTCCCGGCTTCGATCCTGGTCATCTGGCCTGCAGCGAGTTTTCCGATTCCGTAACCGTTGGTCGGGAAACAGGGCGTATCGGGCGCTACCTTGACACCATCCTTCACCGGACCGCATTCAGCCTGTGATCCCGCGCCTAAGAAAGTGGAACACTTGAGTGCAGCAGCAGCTCTTACCGCAGCGATCGAAGCCTTGAGATTCGCGAGCTGAATATCCATGTCGTCTCTTGACGCCCCGTGGGTACCATCCCATGAGAAATGGAAGAACAGGTCTGCACTTTCGATGCCTGAAGCTTCAAGGACTTCGGGGAGAGTGTCTATCTCATTAAGATCGAGTTCAACGATAGTTACATTCTCATCGTCGGGAATGTTCTTAAGTCTTGATGATCCGGGACGAGCTATGGCAATGACCTCATATCCTTCCTTGAGAAGGACTTCGATCGTAGCAACTCCGAGCATACCTGTCGATCCTGTAACTATTGCACGGCTCATACTTATACCTTCCTTCCGGGCATCGATGCCTTAACCGCATCAAACTCTTCTCTTGGCAGGAACGGGAACATATCGTCGATAGGAGGCGATACGATCTTACCGTCCGGCAATACCTTGCTGCTGAGCTTAGGTTCGAAGTTCTGGCCGGGATCGACGATTACCTCGCACAATACCGGGTCATCGCCCTCGAGAGTCTCGAGGACCTTCGCCTCGATCTCATCGGCATTATCTATCTTCACATAGCGCATTCCGTACGCAGGTGCGAGCTTGGACAGATCAGGGAAAGAAAGTCCGTTGCCGTCGCATACGCCTACGAGAGGAGGATTGAACTTCGCTGTCTGTGTCTGTCTTATGGAATGATAACCGTTGTTATTGATGATGAATGTCTTAAGCGGAAGCTTGTTATAGATAACAGTCTGCATCTCCTGAATGTTCATCTGGAATGAACCGTCGCCGTCTATGCAAATGGTCCTCTTATCGCCTCTGGAAACTGCACATCCCAATGCCGCCGGGAAACCGTAACCCATCGCGGCACATCCGGAATTCGTGAACAGTCTCGTCTCCTTCTTAACATGCATACCCTGGAAAGTAACTACGCAGGCGGAACCGTTGCCGCATATAACTGCATCGTCATCGGCGAGCACCTTGGAGAATCTGTCTATAAAGACATAAGGATTGATAGGACTTCTCTTCTCCTCATAAGAGGGAATGCACGCGGGATACTTCGCATCAACATCGCGGCTCCACTTAAGCCAATCCGCATGTGTATCACCGCCGTCGAAGCCCGATGCGATGATTGAATCCAGAACGTCAGTTACATCTGCATGAACCTTCATGTCGATCTTGATCGTGGGCTTGTTAAGCTCCGCCTCATCGATATCAACCATGATCTTATATGCATCGGGAGACCAGCCGTCAAAGTTATAGCTTATCTGTCTGATATTAAGTCTGCAGCCCAGCGACAAGATAAGATCGCTGCCCTGCATTACGAAGTTGCCGCCGCGGGTACCGACTGTGCCCGGACGTCCGCAGTAATAAGAGTTGTTATCGTCAACAAGATCGTGTGCGTTCCACGCGGTAACTACAGGAATCTTGAGCATATCCATTACCTTAAGCATCTTATCCTTCACGCCTGCGAATCTGATGCCTTCGCCGACGATCATTACAGGACGCTGTGCCTTGCCGATAAGATCAAGGATCTGAGCTGTGAGAGCCTCATCGTAAACGGGCTTCTGCTCAGCAAGTATCTTCTTCTCTTCTTCACTTCCCTCGAAATGACGAAGCTTCACAGGGTCCACGGGAGCTGCCTGCACGTCGAGCGGAACATCAATCCAAACGGGGCCCTTACGGCCGGAGTTCGCGAGGCACCATGCCTTTTCGAGGTGGTAGTAAATCTCCTCAGGCTCGGTGATCATAACGGCATACTTTGTCATACAGGAGACCGCATCCACGATGGGGAACTCCTGGTCGCCGAGCTGTCTTAAGTTAAGTTCCGGCACAGACCACAAGGTCGTCTCGCGCTTTACCTGCCCCGATACTATGAACATGGGAACGGAATCGAGGTAACCTCCCATGACACCCGTTATGGCATTTGTACCGCCGGGGCCGGAAGTAACGCATACCGCAGCGATCTTACCCGTAAGTCTCGCGTAACCCTCTGCTGCTATGGAGCAGGCCTGCTCATGATGATTATATGTGCACTTTAATCTGTCCGAGTGACCAAATGCGTCGTTAAGATGCATCGCGCCGCCGCCCGTTATGGTAAAGACGTCCGTCACACCCTTATCTGCAAGAAAATCTGCTATTATCTGTGCTACTTTCTTCATCTTATCCCTCCTCGAAGAGCACCGTCAGATCCATCGGTTTATCCGCATAGAAAACGTGCTCAAAATCATTAATATCTTCGCCTCCGAACGGACCGAAACCGAAACCGTACGACACGCCCGCGAAGGGTGCGCCTGCAAGCTTCGCGCCATTGGCATCGTGGTTTGAATCGCCGACCATCAGCACCTTGCTTATATCGCTGACACCGAGCGAATCAATGCACAACTTAATGATATCTTTCTTCAAAAGCTTACCGCCGTAATCGGAACCGTTGATATGATCCGTGTATTTATCGAATCCTTTTGCAATGAGAAGCTTCTCGGCATAATCCTGCTTCTTATAAGTCGCGATGCCTACCGGGATGTCCTTATCATTAAGGAATCCGAGAAGGTCATATATGCCCTCATAAGGCTGAGCGAGAAGCAGGTTATGGTTGCTGTATCTGTCTCTGAAATAAGCCGTGACCTCTGTCAGGAAGTCGCCTTTAACACCGCATCTTCCCTCGAACGACCACTCGATCGGAGGTCCTATAAACTTAAGAAGATCCTCGTCAGGCAGCCTTACCAGATCGTAATGTTCTATCGTTTCTTTAACTGATTTAACGATGCCCTCCGATGTGTCGAGCAACGTTCCGTCGAGATCAAATAAGACTGCTTCGTATTTACTCATGTTATATCGTACCTTGTCGATGTCAG
>CAMNNN010000023.1 GCA_946545505.1 uncultured Clostridia bacterium | reverse complement strand
TTCTTAACGCCCTGGATTCTCTGCTTGAGAACTTCCTCTATGATCATGGCAAGGTCAGCCTTAAGCTGAGGATCCTTTGCCTCGTTCAGATACATGAATACGGTTACAAACGGAGCCTGACCGTTAGTTGTGAGGAGCGTTACAACCTGATACTGAATCGTCTGTACGCCTCTCTCGATCTCCTCGTGGAGTCTTTGCTCTACTATAGCCTTCTTCTTGTCCTCGTCGGGTGTGATGCCGAGAGCCTCGAACTCAGCCTCTACCTTCTTAGTGATCTTCTCTCTGGAGATCTGTACGAAGGGAGCGAGATGTGTAAGGGAGATCGACTGACCGCCGTACTGGTTGGAAGCAACCTGGGCAATGATCTGTGTAGCGATATTACAAGCTGTGGAGAAGCTGTGAGGCTTCTCGATCATTGTACCTGAGATAACAGTTCCGTTCTGAAGCATATCCTCGAGGTTAACGAGATCGCAGTTGTGCATATGCTGTGCGAAGTAGTCGCTGTCGTGGAAGTGGATAAGGCCCTGCTGATGAGCCTCTACGATATCCTGGGGCAGGAGGAGTCTCTGAGTAATATCCTTGCTTACCTCACCTGCCATATAGTCACGCTGTACGCTGTTGACCGTAGGGTTCTTATTGGAGTTCTCCTGCTTAAGCTCCTCGTTGTTGCACTCGATAAGGGTTAGGATGGATGCGTCAGTTGTATTGGACTGACGGATAAGGCTTCTGGTATAGCGGTAGGTTACATAGAGCTTTGCAACCTCATATGCGCCGTGAGCCATGATCTGCTTCTCTACAAGGTCCTGGATTTCCTCAACCGAGAGAGCACGGTTCATGTTCTCACACTCATTCGTAACACGCTCAGCGATACGTGTGATCTGCTTGGGAGTCATACGATCCGGCTCCTTGGCAGCCTCATTCGCCTTAGTAATAGCGTTGATGATCTTGGAGATGTCGAATTCTACTTCCTGCTTGTTACGCTTGATGATCTTCATTTTGTGCACCTTGCCCTTTAAGTGTTGTTTGAATCAGTTGGTACATTGTAACAATGTTACAAAAGCTTGTTAACCCTTTTTACCAAATGTAATATTACATTTCTAACGGATTTTTGATTCTTCCCTGTTTGCTTGTTCATTCTACCTATATGTTGTGGCAAGGTCAATAGCAAACCACTATATATTGTGTTACATTTTGAAAACACCCACTAAATATAGTGAAAAAGACCGCAATTACGCGGTCTTCTTTAAGCTTGGATATACATCTTGGGAATCAGATCTTGTAGTCTGCCGGGATCTTAGCGAAATAATCCTTCGCGAAGGGAGCCTCCGAGTACAGTGAGAAGTCTACATTCTTGATCGACTTAAGATGGGGCTTCAATGCTGCGAGGATTCCGGCATAGACAGCCTTCTCGTTACCCTTGGGGATATCGACGATGATAAGATAGCTCATCTTGTTGTCTCTGATCATGAACAGGAGACCTGCCATCTTAATGACGGGATTGCTTCTGCAGTAATCGACAAGTGCCTTTCTAACGTCTTCGGTCTC
The DNA here is from genome assembly GCA_946545505.1 of uncultured Clostridia bacterium. Classification (GTDB taxonomy): domain Bacteria; phylum Bacillota; class Clostridia; order Saccharofermentanales; family Saccharofermentanaceae; genus Saccharofermentans. The sequence goes on along the minus strand of CAMNNN010000023.1, from coordinate 9,520 downwards.
GGGTCCGGGATGAGGCTGACCTACTGTAACCTTGGAGCCGTCATTGATTGTCTCTTTCTTTAACTTGGCATCGCCTGCAAGCTTTCTTGCCAATGAGGCAAGCTGAGTTGCTGCCTTCGCGGGGAGACCCACCGATACCGGTCCCGAAGGATTGATGGCGATATCGAAGCCGTCCTTCTCAATAAACTTGGCAGCCTCGACGAAATTCATTACAACAATAGAAGGCTTCTGCTCGCTCTGGAACACCTTTCTCCACAGATACAGAGCCTGAAGATCCGTAAACAGGGGGAGTATCCTCTTGTCCGGAGTTTCCTTCTTCGTAAACATGATAAGCTGTATCTTCTTTTTACCGTCGGCCTGAACCTCGTTGCCCCCGGGCATGGCAGGGATAAGGAACTGACCGTTGACGATATTGGTCGTCAGGTGGTTAAGGTATTCCTTGTCTGTCTTGTACTCGGGATATCTGAACATGAGTCCGGACAGCGAAGGATTCTCGATTGCAGTTTTGCCGTCAGCACCCTTCACGGGAGGTCTTACGCTTGTAACCACTGCGAACTTGGGAACTGCGTTCTCCTTGGTAAGACCTGACTTCTTATAGTCGACGGAGATAGTGATCCTAGCCTTGCCCTGCGATACTTCATCCGCAGGCTCGAAGACCTGTCCGTTATACTTTTCCACACTGATGACCTTGGATCCCAGAGCTCTTCCGTCGTTTCTGTAGAGAAATACGCTGTCGTCCTTCTTACAGGTTCCGTAGACTATTCCGGTAACAGAAGCTTCGTTCTTCTGTTCATCACACTCGGATTCTTCCGCCATCAGGAAATATCTTCTTCCTTCATTGGGCAGAGACTTACGCAGTTCTTCAATCTTAGCCTTCTTCTGCTCCTGCTCAACGGCCGTTACCCGGGCCTGCTCCGCACGTTCCTGATTCTCTTTGGCCTTAAGTTCGCGTGCCTCACGTTCCTCTTCGTCGGTCTCCTCGATGGCAGCCATCAAAGCCGCATCAAGATCATCACCTTCGAGGTCAAATATATTCTTATCTATATCGGACATTATTCATTCCCTCCGACGCGTATTTTATACCATTACAGCGAGGAAAGGAAATCAACCGCTTCAATATAACCTTCGAATCCGTGTCCTTTAATAGTCGTCTCGGCTATGTTTGATATGTACGATATCTGGCGGAACCCTTCGCGCTCATCGATATCACTTATATGAACCTCAACAAAAGGAATGGCAACAGCCTTGAGTGCATCAAGGATCGCCACCGATGTATGCGTATAGGCACCGGGATTGATAACGATGCCGTCGTACCTCTCGAAGTACGCCTGCTGAATGTAGTCCACCAGGTCACCCTCGTGATTACTTTGCTTGAAGCTTACCTCTATGCCCTTGGAATCGCAGTGCTCCCGTATCATGCTGATAAGGTCCGCGTATGTTCTCTTTCCGTATATGTCGGGCTCACGTATCCCGAGCATATTCAGGTTAGGTCCGTTAAGTACAAGTATTTTCATCGTAGATCCTCACTGCTTCCTTAAGATATTCCTCTCGGGTGTCTTTCTTATCCACGCTTATCACCATATCCGCGAGCGACTCATAAGCATTCTTGCGCTGCTCATAAAGCGCCTCCACTCCGTTCTGCGCAGTCAACGGCCTTCCTTCACCGCACAGCACATCGAGTGGACGCTTGTTATAGATTACGGTCGAGTTGCATTTCAGAAGGAAGTAATTCTCCTCCTTCACCACGATGCCGCCTCCGCAGGAAATGATGATGCCGCTTCTGGCAAGCTGCCCGGCAGCGACTTCACTTTCCATCTTACGAAAAGCCTCTTCCCCCTCTTCGCTTATAACCTGAGCGGGCGTCTTCCCGTAAGCTTCCGTAAACCCGTCATCGAGATCTACGACTTCGCGGTTAAGGTGCACCGACAGTTCGCGTGCCAGATCCGACTTACCGGATCCGGGCATTCCTATAATGGTGATATTCTTCATCTTGTTCTCAAGAACTTCCGTTACGTGTGCGATATCGTCAGGATCGACAGCTGCCTCGGCCGCTTCATCATCGGCGGCACCCCTGAAGAAAGCCGAAGCCTTGAACGCCTGAGCGACCAGCATCTTCAACCCGCCTGCGCACTTAAGCCCGCACTTTCCGGCTTCATAAAGAAGTCTCGTGCATGAAGGATTATAGATAAGATCCGCCACGGCTTCGAGATGCCCGAACTTCGTGACATCGACAGGAGACTTCATTATCTCCGGGTACATACCGACGGGAGTGCAGTTAACGATTATCTGCGCATCCGCACAAACATCATAGACATTACCGTAGTTGATCTCCCCATTTCTGCTTACGAATCTGATGTCGCCCGCCTTAAGTTCCTTCAATGCGGTATTGACCGCGGCAGACGCACCGCCCGTTCCGAGCACCAGAACAGTCTTGCCCTCAGGATCGATTCCCGAAGACTTAAGCATATATTTGAATCCGTAAACATCGGTGTTGGCTCCGAGGCTCGTTCCGTCCTTCCGGAACACCACGGTGTTGACCGCGCCGGATTCCCTCGCGCAGGGTGTCAGTTCATCGCACATGGCGAACGCATTTTTCTTATAAGGGATAGTTACATTGAAGCCGCCGTAGATGCCGCTTCTGCCCTGCTCCCATAATGTGAGCAGCTCATCCTCTTCTCTCTCGATAACCGTGTAGGCATAGTCCGTTGTGATCATGCTGTGGATCTCGGGAGAATACGTATGGGGCAAAGACTTGCCGAGCACACCGAACATAGGTCTGTACTCGAGGTCCTTTGCTATACCCATTATCTGTGTATATAGTCTCTCTATATAAGGCTTTGATTCGAATCCCGCCATCTTCTTCAGACGTTCGATCTTCTCTTTCTCGCGCTGCTCATCATAGACGGGTTTACCCTCGATCTTCTTGACTTCACCTATGCACTTAACGGCAGCAAGTCTTCTGTCGAACGCATCGAGTATATCCTTATCGGCAGCATCGATCTGCCTTCTTAATTCTTCAAGAGTCTTCATGCTCTCTCCTTAAGGATCTCGTCATAGATCGCGAGAGCAGCGGCAGCCTCCACTACGGGAACGGCGCGCGGTGCGACACAGGGATCGTGTCTTCCCTCGATATTAATGACTGTATTTGTCTTAGCAGTAAGATCGACCGTCTCCTGAGTCTTGCCGATCGACGGCGTAGGCTTAAAGGCACAGTCAAACACAAGCGGAACATCTCCTCCGACACTGATGCCTCCGAGTATTCCTCCGCATTTATTCGTCTTAAGCGTGACCTTATCTCCCGCCATCACGAACGGGTCGTTATTCTCCGATCCTCTCATGCCGGCCACATCGAAACCTGCGCCGAACTCAACTCCCTTAACCGCCGGGATAGAATATACGAGCCTCGCGATCTTTCCCTCGAGTCCGTCGAAGATAGGACCTCCGAGTCCGGCGGGCAGACCGTAAACAACACACTCCACCACGGCACCTACAGAATCGCAGTCCATGCGGGCTTCCTCGATCGCGGCCTTCATCTTCTCCCCGGCTTCATCGGAAACCGCAGGGAAATCCTTCTTCCCGCAGGCTGCAAGTGCTTCTTTAAAAGAAATATCATTTACATCATGATCATAATAGGAATCATCAGCAACTCCGCCGCACGCCTTAAGGTGCGCGTGAATGACGACTCCCTTCTTCTTAAGCTCATTCAGAGCGATGGAACCTGCAATGCATAAAGGCGCCGTCATTCTTCCGGAGAATATACCGCCGCCGCTTCTGGCAGCCTCATCCTTATACTTTATCCTGCCCGTATAATCCGCATGGCCGGGCCTCGGCTTATTCATAATGGAAGCATAGTCCTTGGGCTTCGTGTTCGTGTTCACGATATAACCGTGAAGCGTGCCTTCCTCCGCACTCTCGAAAAGAACCTCATCCTTTTCCTTGCGGGGAGTGGACCACGCGTTATTGCCGGGAGCCCTTCTTGCCATAAGTGCCGCAGTGAATTCAGGGTCGGGAGCAACACCTTCGGGAAGGCCCTTGATGTAAACGCCGATCGTGGGGCTGTGAGACTGACCGTAGATCGTAAGCTCCAGGCTGTCGCCTCTGAATGTGCTGTCCATGCTCATGTTAAGAGAACTCCTCTCTTATTATGTGTCTTAATCCCGGGAATGACTTGTCCAGGGGTGCATCAGTGTCGATATCAAGATCTGTCCGCAGTGCTGCCGCGATGAGCATCGCCGACATGACCATGCGGTGATCGTTGTACGACTTAAGTGTAATCATATCATTATCAAATGTCTCGCTTCTTCCGTAAACAGTAAGAGTCTCATCGGTCTCTTCTGTCCTTATTCCTGCCGTATCAAGCTGCTCTCTTATAGCAGCTATACGGTCGGACTCCTTGATACGGAGTCTGCCGATGTTGCCGAATACTGTCTTTTTGTTCCTGAATGCGGCAACCACAGCCATATACGGTACGATGTCGGGAATGTCCTTGCAGTCCCATGAAAGCTCGTCAGCGCCGCATGCTTCAAGATAATCTGTTATTGCCTTATCTCCCTGAACAGAATCCGGGTCAAGGTTACCGACTTTAATATCGCCGTCGATCAGCTCCTTAAGGCACAGAAGAAAAGCTCCTCCCGACCAGTCGCCCTCGACACGAAACTCTTCATGGCGCGCGTTCTTATATTTATCTATAACAGACTGCGTCAATTCAATGTAGTGAACAGATGAAGGTGTGCCGACAACATTTATCGAAGAATCCGGCAACACGGTGAGTGCCATCATGATTCCGGATACGTACTGGGACGATACACTTCCGTCGATAGTAAACACGCCTTCCGTAAGTCCGCCTTCGAGGCTTATGGTTCTCGACTCATCATCCCTCACCAAAGTGATCCCGTGTTCCTTAAGGCAGTTCACGAGGTCATCAAGAGGTCTGTCATAAAGTCTGCCGGCCGTCTTGAAAGTTACATCAGAGCTAATGCCCTTCGACTTAAGGTAAGCTGCCGCTACAGGTATCATGAATCTTAAAGTCGAACCTGATTCATTACAGTTGAGAATAAAATTGCCGTCGCGCAACGCCCGCAGGCAGTCCTTTGTCGCCGCTATATCTTTGCTGTCTTCAGGACTTACTTCAAGGTCGTCCTTATAACCGTTAAGGAACCTCACTATAAGCTCTCTGTGAAAGACCGACTTGCTGGGCGGCGCATCAACAGAAAAATCGAAAGTGCGGTTCCTTAATCGAAGTATCATCTTATCTTCTTGCTCCTTCGAGGAATGCCTTAAACTCCTCGGGACTCATCTTTCTTATCTCGGAAGTGCCGATCTTGTTAACGACGATTATGGAGAGTGTATTTCCTCTTTTCTTCTTGTCATTCATAGCACCGGAAACGGCAGCCTCGGGAGTGATGTCATCATCGACCGGAAGACCGTATGCCGTGATAAGATCTCTCATCTTCTTCGCCTCTTCACCCGCCAGAGTGCCGGCAGCCTCGCACGCATTTATGATGATGCCCATGCCCTTCGCGACGCACACACCGTGAAGCTTGCTGAAGCCGCTGTCTCTCTCGATGACGTGACCTACAGTGTGACCGAAGTTCAGTGTCTGTCTTCTGCCGTTATCGTGCTCATCGCCGGATACGACATCAGCCTTGTCTGCAACGCACATACCGACTATCTTCTCCATGAGCCACGCGTCCTCTCTTATCGCGGAGCCGCGCGGGGCGTTTTCGAGGAGGACCCCGTAAAGGGGAAGGTCCATGATAAAAGCGTACTTAAGGACTTCTCCCATACCTTCGGTGAACTTTTCTTCAGAAAGAGTCAGCAGGCAGTCCATGTCCTCGATAACGACGGAGGGCTGCCAGAAGGCTCCGACCTGGTTCTTGCCCTCGGGCAGATCGATTCCCGTCTTGCCTCCCACCGCAGCATCAACCATGGCAAGAAGTGACGTGGGGATCTGTACGACATCAATGCCTCTTAGGAACGATGCCGCCGCGAACCCGGCCATGTCACCCGTGACACCGCCGCCTAATGCGATGACCAGATCAGTCCTCGTGAAGCCGGCCTTGGCCATAACACCCCACATTCCTGTGATGGAGTTGATATTCTTCGACTCCTCGCCGGCGTTGAAGATATACTCATGGACTTCGATACCCTCAGTCTGTACAGCTTCTTTTACTTTATCGAGATATAAAGGAGCTACATTCGTCTCGGTCACGATAAGAGCCTTGATGGCATCGGGAGCAACATCTCTTATGATCTTGCCTGACTCGGAAAGCAATCCCGAACCGGTTATAACCTCATACTCCCTGGATGCGCTGACAGTGGTTCTGATCATACTCCGTCAACCTCTTCCTTGATCCTTCTTCCTTCATCAAGAAGCCTGGTCAGTTCTTCCGCATCATCCTTCTCCAGAGCTTCCTTGTACTTCTGAAGCTCCTTCTGAAGATTATCTATCTCGAAAATGAGGTTGTCCTTGTTCTCGAGAAAGAGCTGTGTCCACATTGTGGGGTTAAGCCATGCAACGCGGGTCATATCCTTATAGGAACCCGCCGAAAAGCCCGTATGCTTTCTGGAATTGGGGCTCTTGATAAATGCATTGGAAACCACGTGCGGCATCTGGGACGTAAAAGCGATCATCTGATCGTGCTCGTCTGCATGTGCTATGTGGAACGAACCGAAGCCGCAGGGCTTGAACAGTCTCTTTACTTCCTCTAACAATGTAATGTCATCGAATCTTGGAGGAACGACTACCATGGGAGCGCCCTCATACATGTCCGCTCTTGAGTAAGCCATTCCGGAGAACTTGGTGCCCGCCATGGGATGACATCCTACGAAAGTGAATCCCTCTTCTTCGGCAATCTTAAACGCCTTATCACAGATGAATCTCTTCGTTCCGCAGGCATCTGTCACGATTCCGTTCTTATTGAAACTGCTCCTGTGCTCTTCCATCCACTTGGCGGAGGCTTCGGGGTACAAGCTGAGGATAACAAGGTCACATGAACCGAGATTCTCATCCGTCAGTTCATCATCTATAACGCCCTGCATCTTAGCCATCTCGGTCGTGGACTTAGTCCTGTTCCAGCCGTAGACAACTGCTTCAGGTTCATTGGCCTTATATGCCTTGCAGAAAGATGCTCCTATAAGTCCTAATCCTACAACACCGACCTTGATCTTCATCAGAGTATGCTCCTTGCCTTCTCGATATCCTTCATTACTCCGACGAACTGCTCGGGGGTGAGCTGCTGTGCTGCATCGGACAGAGCCTTCTTAGGGCAGTTGTGGACCTCGATCTCGAGTCCGTCTGCGCCGGATACTACAGCTGCCATAGCCATAGGCTTGATGAGCGATACCTTACCGGTAGCGTGTGACGGGTCACCGACTACGGGAAGATGTGTGAGCTCCTTCAAAGCGGAGATGGCACTTACGTCGAAAGTATTTCTTGTGTATGTCTCGTATGTTCTTATACCTCTCTCGCAGAGGATTACGTTGGGGTTGCCTTCAGACATGATGTACTCTGCGCTCATGAGCCATTCCTTAATGGTAGCTGAGAGGCCGCGCTTAAGAAGAACCGGCTTTTTGGTCTTACCGATGGCTTTGAGAAGGTCGAAGTTCTGCATGTTTCTTGCACCTACCTGCAGACAGTCGACATCCTCGAAGACAGATAGCTGATCGGGGCTCATGATCTCGGATACGATAGGAAGACCTGTAATCTCACGTGCCTTGATCAGAAGCTTGATTCCTTCTTCATGAAGGCCCTGGAAGTCGTAAGGGGAAGTTCTCGGCTTGTATGCACCGCCTCTTAAGAGTGTGGCGCCTGCAGCCTTAACTGCCTTGGCGGTCTCGATGATCTGTTCCTCGTTCTCAACGGAACAGGGACCTGCCATAACAGCGAAATTGCCGCCGCCGATCTTAACGCCGCTGATATCAACAACAGTATCCTCGGGATGGAACTTTCTGTTTGCCTTCTTGAAGGGCTCGGAGATTCTCATTACGTTGTCGATGATGTCGAGACCTCTTAACAGGTCGATGTCGATCTTTGTCGTGTCTCCGATGAGGCCTAAGATCGTAACGAAATCACCCTTTGAACGGTTGACCTTCAGGCCCTGTGATTCGAACCAGTTAACGAGATTCGAGATCTGTTGTTCGGTTGCTGTTTCCTTAAGTACTGCTATCATGTATTCATCCTCCTAAGATGTTTGTCCGGCGCCCTTATTCATTCGGCGGCGTAAAAAGCGCCGCCCGAGTGATTCGTGCGGCGCCTGATCAGCTTAATCAATTAATCCCATTAACTTCCTGCTTGCACAAACCACTCTTACTTCACGTTCGTAAAGTAGTAATAATAGTTGTATGCAAATGCGTAAAAGTTTCTGTTCATGGGGTTAATTAAACATCAACCTTATAGGAATTGTCAAGCACGAAAACAATCAGCTTACCTTAGTCTTCTCTTCCTCTATAAACATGGGAATCTGGTCAGGCTGCATACCAAGGGCAACAGCAAATTCCGCATCCATACGCCTCTGAGCATCAGTGAGGATCTTCTCATCCTGCTGGTTCAGGCTCTTACCCTCGTTCTCGAGCATCTTCCTTCTTTCAGTAATCGTGCTTATGAGATTGATGATATTTCTTCTGTCGCCACTGGTCAGAAGACCGTTAAAAGCCTCCTTACGGGCATTCCTATCCTCGATCCACTCTATATTATTCTCATCAATATGATGAATGAGATCGAGAGCTTCTTTCTTGGAAATAACGGGCTTGATCTTGGCAGTCAGCTTCTCATTGTTATAAGGAACATATACCACCTGAGCCTGGTTAACGAAGAGAGGTTTCAGTATATAGTATTTCTGGGGACGCTCATGATAAAAACGTACATCTTTGATATCGTCGATCTCGCAGACACCGCTGCACCCGTAAACTACAGTTTCTCCCTTCGAAAAATTCATATACTGCCTCTTTCTGTATGAATAAAAAATACCAATGAAAAACGATGAACCGGGCTTAAAAAGCCACAAGTAAATTATAACATCGCGTGCGTATAGAGGGCTTTTGGCAAAATGGCGAAAATCTTCGCTAAAAAAAGAGGTTTCTTGCGATTTTAACCTTGTTCGAACTTATAAATGTCAGCCACTTCCGAGATAGTCAAATATGCATGAGGATCTGCCTTGTGAACGAGCTGTCTCATGCGTGCTATCTGGAACCTGTTAACGACAAAATATACGACCGTTCTGTCCTTGGAAGTGAAGCCTCCCTTGGCAGGTATGATCGTCGTCCCGGAACCGAACTCTCTCATGAGAACTTTGGACACTTCTTCACCCTTCTCGGTGATTATCATGACCGACTTGCTTCTGTCGAGACCTTCAGCTATGAAGTCGATGGTATTAAGTGCTATGTAATATGTGATTATGGAATACAAAGGAACCGTCCAGCTCTGGAACACGAGTCCGCAGAAGATATACAGACAAAGGTTATATATCATCATGAAGGTTCCTACGGTAAGGTTCAGAGACTTCGCGAAGATAACAGCCAT
>CAMNNN010000022.1 GCA_946545505.1 uncultured Clostridia bacterium | reverse complement strand
TGGTCAAATCGACCTCGGGCTGCCTTAATACGACCTTTCTCAGGGTGAGGATGTTACTTCCGTTCTTATACTCGTAATCCACCTCATCCATGAATTTCTTGGTCATAAAAATGCCAAGTCCTCCGCGCTTACGTTCGGACGCGGACAACTTGACATTAGGATCCGGTTTGGCGAGAGGGTCGTACTGTTTGCCCTGATCGATAAAACTCATGCTTACAGACAGAGGATTATCGTTGATCTCAACTCGAATCGTAGCCGTACCAATATCAGGGTTATAAGCATATCCCGCGATATTCGCGTATATCTCTTCAACCGCAACTTCTATCTGGTTACGTTCCCTCTCGGTACAGCCGATCTCATCGAGCTGTTTACTTACAAATTCGAGAACCTCGGGCAGATTCTCAGGCAGGGCCTGGATGTCCAACTCTCTCATAAAGTATATTACCTTTGCTGATTAAGTCTAATTACTCGATATTGAGAATATCGTCAAATCCTGTAACGGAGAATACATCCATAACAGCATCAGAGGGATTGATAACCTTCATATCGCCCTGCTTCTCCATGATCTGAGCAAGACCCAGAAGAACACGAAGTCCTGCAGAAGAGATATACTCAAGATCCTTAAGATCGAGGATAAGCTCTGTGACACCGTCAAGGGCGGGCTCCAATTCCTTCTCAAGATCGGGTGCTGTAAGCGTATCAAGACGACCTTCGATCTCGACTGTGAGCTTTGATGCATCTCTGTTAAGCTTTGTTTCCATAGTTATAAACTCCCTTAAATTATTTTTGATAATGCGTTCATTATAATATAAAAATATGAACAAATCGTGTACATTTTTGTTTACCGATTTGTCAGCTGCTTATTCTGAAATTCCTGTCGGTAAGAATTCTCGCTATAACGAGACCCAGAGGCAGCGATACTACGATGACCAGTGCTTTACACAGCCACAGGCCGCCCTCGGAGAAATTGCCGTCAGAAATAAAGTACATTCCCTTGTACATATACATTCCGGGCACCATGATTACGATAGAAGGCACGGTTATCGTTATTCTCGGGAATCCGATAAAACGTCTTACGGAGGATGCAAGAAGTCCCGCTATAAGAGCTCCTGCGAATGCCGCTATGGTAGGCGGAGTACCGCCGTCGACGAGGAAAAGTCTCGTGAAATTGGCGATTGCGCCTATAAGGCCTGCCACGGAAGCCATCTTAAGCGAACTGTTGAAGAGTATCGAGAATCCGTAAACGCCGGCGAAACTCAATGCGAATCTTAACATCAGCTTAAATGCCAAAGGGATAGTGTAAGTCGGGAACTCGACCGGAGCGAAATGGAATAACTCAGCCGTAAAAGCACACGTAAGCGATGCTACTCCGATAATAAGCACCGCATATGTTATTCGTTCAAGGCCGGACCTTAAGTCAAGTTTGGCAAGATCGATTCCTCCTGTTATAAGGGGGAATCCGGGTATTACGAACAGCATGGAACAGATATATCCCGCCTGATAATCCATCGCGTAATCAAACAGATACGAGAGTGACTTCACCATCAGGATGTAGACGAAGCATGAAGTCAGTACAGCAGCTCCGGTATTAGCGAAAAGCGTGATGTGTCTGTTAAGGAGAAGCTTTCTTACAAGGAAGCCGAGAGCAGCCGCGAAGAAAGTGCACAGCATCTCCACGGATCCCGCGCCGAGCAGAAAAGCGAAGGAGCTGCACGCCGCGCCCGACGCCAGGCACAGCTGCCACAGTTTGTAGGTGTTGCCGCTCTTTTCGATGGTGTCGAGCATTCTGTGGAAATCGTCGATGGAGTACCTGTCCACCCTCTCGGCAAATCCGTCGCAGAAGATCTCAAGGTAGTTCAATCTGTCCGTGTTAACGCCGGTACTCCTGTTAGAAAGCGCCGTCGTACAGGTCTCTTTGCCGTCGATACAAGTGTATTCGACAGCCTTAAGTCCGATACCCGCGCTGCATGTGATACCGAGGCCTCTGCTTAACTTGTTCATAGCAGCTCTGACGCGGTATGCACCCGCACCGGAAGCAAGGAACAAAAGACCGACTCTTCCGATGAGAGCGGATTTCTCGGGGAGCGTCGCTTTAACCGCAGGTGTATCTGTGTTACCGTCGGCGAAGTCATGCCACATTACCGGCATATGTTGTTGTCTAAGTTTACTCATCTTATAACGCTTCAGAAGATTTTGACAGAAGCACTCCGTATATGTAGTTTATGCCAATATTATAAGTTACTATTCGGTTTTGCACAGTAGAAAAAAGATTACTTTTTGAGATAATATGACTATAAATTCATTCATCGGAGGGATAGATAGATGATTTACGATGAAAGATACAGAGATCAGGTATTCTGGGATGTGCCTCATGGTCCGGATTATGCTTCGCTCAAGAGAAAACTGATCGATCTTGCCATGAACGGTCAGAACAGGATCACTCCTCCCGCAGGTAAGGATTCGAAGACCATCGGTATAGGAGCCCTGGCAGCCTTAGTCCTCGCAGTATTGGCAGGAGTAATAACACACTTCGTAACGGGTGCAGGAATCGGGGCCGCGGTAGTGGGATTTATAGTATTCTTCCTGGCAGGAACCGTCACTGCCCTGATCGTCGCACGTAACAGACTTCTTGTAAGACCTAAGCTTATGACACAGGAAGTTAACGCCATGTGTGTCGGCTACTCCATCACCGGAAATGACGGCCACATAAACAGAACACCAGTATTTAAGTATACTTATGCCGGCCGTGAATACCTGGCCTATGACGGTATATATTCCAATCGCGGCAGACTTCCTGAGATTGATTCCACGGTCACGATCAAAGTAGATCCCGAAGATCCTGCAGAGTTCATCTGGAGCGACAATAATCAGAAGACATTCGTATTCGCAGCCGTCATATGCGCAGTAATGATCCTCACCGAGATCGCGATGATCGTCATTATCCTGTCAGACAAGGGATTAATGGGCAGCTGAAGCAGCCTGTCTCTTCGCAGCTACACAATCCTCGAGGTTCGCATAGAAGTGTTCGCGTCCGACAGTCTCCTGGAAACCGATCTTCTCGAGAGCTCCGTTGATATCGCTGTTTAAGCCTACGAAGCAGAAATCGGATCCTATCTGTCTGATGTACTCGATAGCCTCAAGAAACTCGGTCTCGGCAGAGATATCCACGAAGACAACTCCACGGAAAGAAAGAATGTAAGTGTCATAACGCTTACTGCACTTTTCGATGGCTTTCTTAAGCTGCTTGCCGTTAGCGAAGAAGTATGCGCCGACGCTGTAAACGATAGCCGCATCCTTGCTCTCGATAAGAGTCTCTTCCTCGACGCTGACATTGATATCGGCAAGCTTACTGATGGTGATTATCATTGACAAAGCGACACCGATTACGATGGCATAAGTAAGGTCAAGGATGACAGTAGCAGCCATGGTTATGAAGCAGGAAGCGATAGCATCCTTAAGGCCGTGTGTGAAGTAACCCTTGATGGTCTTTATATCATTCATCTTGAATGCTGTTACGAAGAGTACGCCTGCGAGCGCCGAGTACGGAACCATGCCGATGAGAGGGGCAAGCACAAACATACAAAGAATGAGGAAAACTGACTGGAACACGGATGTAAGTCTCGTTCTGCATCCGCTCTTGATGGCAACGGAAGTACGTGCAATGGCAGCCGTCGAAGGCACACCGCCGGCGAAAGGAACAGCCATGTTAGCGATACCCTGGGCGATGAGTTCTACATTGGAGTCAAACTTCTCCTTCTTCATGGAAGCTGCCGCAGTACCGCACAGAAGGCTCTCGATCATACCGAGAAGAGCGATAGTAACGGAATACTTCGCGATGGAGCTTAACATAGGGATGTCGACTGCGCTGATATCAAGCACCTCGGAATTGATGATGGAACTCGGAATGGAGCCTATAGTCTTAACGTCGAGAGATGTAAGCTTAACAACTGCCGTCGCGATGATAATGGCGATAAGAGAGGAAGGAACATACTTCGCAAGCTTCTTGGGGTAAACCGCCATGATGAGGACTACCAGGCCTGCGACAACGAGTGTCTGCCAGCTGGTATCACCGATGTTGGAGATGAATGTCATGACCTTGCCGATAGTGCCCTCTCCTGCCGCATTAACACCGAATGCATTGCCGAGCTGGCCGATCGCGATAACGAGAGCGATACCCGATGTAAAGCCTGTAACAACAGGTTTGGGAATAAACTGTACGAATCGTCCGAACCTCAGAAGTCCCGCAGCGAGGAGGATAATACCTGAGATGAATGTCGCCATGAACATTCCCTGCAGTCCGTACTGACCGGACACTATGGTTCCGAGAATGACCGCCATGGCACCCGTAGGGCCGGAGATCTGGAAAGAACCGCCTCCGAGAAGACCGGAGATAAGACCCGCGATAATGGCTGTGATAAGACCGCCTGCGATACCGATAGCGAGGTGATCCTGATCGACACTGGCTGCACCGAATGCAAGAGCAAGAGGCAAAGCTACTGCGCCGACAGTGATGCCTGCGGTCAGATCATTAATGAAAGATTTGCTGTTATATCCTTTGAATTCATTTCTGAAAATCTTCGCGTAATGAGCGAAAAACGGTCTTTTATTCTTAGCCATAATACATATCCTTTCGAAAACAGAGTGTATTCTACCACTGCCGATTTCATTTGAAAGGCGGGAAACGAAAAATCAACTTATTGCACATAAGAACCTTATTGCAAGTTACGACTGTTTGTTATATATATTTACAGGTTGAGTCATTTATACGCGTGAGGATTTATATGAACAAGCTTCTTACAGTAGCTATTCCCTGCTATAACTCGCAGGAATATATGCGTCATGCCATCGACAGTCTTCTGCCGGGCAGGGACAGGATCGAGATCATTGTCGTTAACGACGGTTCAACAGACGACACCTCCGCTATCGGCGAAGAATACGCTAACCTCTATCCTGATACGGTACGCGTTATCAATAAAGAGAACGGCGGTCACGGAGACGCAGTCATGACCGGACTCGCGGAAGCTTCAGGATTGTACTTCAGAGTCCTCGATTCTGATGACTGGGTAGATGAAGAAGCTCTTCTTAAACTCCTCGATGTATTAGATACCATGAGCACATCGGATTCACCCGTAGATCTCGTCATAACGAACTATGTTTACGAGAAAGTTTACGAAGGCAAGAGCTGTACGATTAATTACAGAAAGACTCTCCCCACAGACCGCGTATTCGGCTGGGATGAAGTCGGCAAATTCGGAACAGGTTCATACATTCTCATGCACGCAGCGACATACCGTACGGATCTTATCCGCAACTGCGGAATGGTTTTACCGAAGCACACATTCTATGTTGATAACATCTATGTAAGCTACCCGATGATTGATGTAGAGACTATGTACTATCTCGATGTCGATCTGTACAGATACTTTATCGGCCGTCCAGACCAGTCGGTCAATGAAGCTGTCATGATGAGCAGGATCGATCAGCAGCTTAAGGTTAACAGATACATGCTGTATGACATGGATATAAACAGAATCGCCAATGACAAGAAGAGAGATTATCTGCAATACTACGTCGAGATAATCACAGCTGCCACGGTAGCACTGTATCTTCGCATCGGCACAACGGAAGCAGAAGAGACGGCTGAAGCATTCCTCGACGAGATAAAGATTCATAATCCCGTCATGTACGAGAGAATCATCAGCAGACCTTTCTACAGACATCCGATCAGACCTCTGCGCGCACTGTCGCATCATATCAGCTACCCTCTTTACCGCGTCTCATATATAGCATTACGTAAGCACTTCGGATTCAACTGACACAAAGGAATTAACTTATGAAGAAGATTTTGGGAAGAATTCTCATTGTACTGCCGCCTGTAGCCTTACAGGCAGCCTGGTATGTTCTGCTTTTCGCCGTGATAGACAAAGGCCTTTACGGCTACCTCGGAGACATCATCACTATAGTCTTCACGGTGCTTGCAGTTCTGTTCGTTCTGTTCCTCATCACAAAGCGTGAGGAGAGTTCCTATAAGCTTCTGTGGGTCATAGCGATCATGGCGCTGCCTATCGTCGGTGCTATGCTGTACCTCACACTCGGCAACAAGAAGACAGGAAACAAACTTAAGAAGAAGCTCAAGAAGTCATCGAATGATCTCGCATCATACAGTTTTCTCGGAGAAGATGCCAAAGGCATGAATGCAAGTAAAAATGCCTTAGATGATATAAGCAAAGAGGATACCAGACTCGCGCAGACTCTGACTCACCTCAGTACGTCGACAGGCTTCCCTATCGTTCCGAACGGCACTTCTAAGTACTATCCGTTCGGTGAGGATATGTATGCCGATATGATCATTGATCTTAAGGATGCACAGAAATACATATACATCGAATATTTCATCATAGAGTCAGGTAAGTTCTGGGATTCCATCGTCGATATCCTGGAGCTTAAGGCAGGCGAAGGCGTCGACGTACGCGTTATGTACGACGACCTCGGCAGCATCGGTACGTATTCGCCCGCCGACATCAGATCGTTAAGGTCCAAAGGAATCAAGTGCATCCCCTTCAATCCGTTCTTCCTGATCAAGTCACAGCTTAACAACCGCGACCACAGAAAAATCATGGTTATCGACGGCAGAATCGCATACAGCGGAGGCGTAAATCTCGCCGATGAATACATAAACGAGATAGAGAAATTCGGCAAGTGGAAGGACATCGGGTTCAGACTCACAGGGCATGCGGTACGCGTATACACCTACATGTTCGCTGAGTTCTGGAATGCATTCTCCGTAGAGAAGATCCCCGACAATCTTCTGCTGCCTTCCTCTGCCGTGACAGAAGACACGCAGAACGGCTATGTCCTCCCCTTCTACGATTCCCCTATGAGGCAGGAACCTGCGAGCAATACACTCTTTACGGAAGTGCTCTCGATGGCGACTGATTATGTGTGGTTCTATACGCCTTATCTCATGCTCGGCGATGCCCTTTACGATGCCTTCATAAGAGCTGCAAGCAGAGGTGTCGACGTCAGGATAATAATGCCGGGAATCCCGGATAAGAAACTGGTTTACAGACTCGGCAGAAGCTACTACGAAGACCTGCTTAAAGCCGGCGTAAAGATCTACGAGTACACTCCCGGATTTGTTCACGCCAAAGCCTTCCTCATGGATGATAAGCTCTGCGGCATAGGAACCGTAAACCTCGACTACAGAAGTCTTTTCCTTCATTTCGAGTGCAGCTCGATCTTCTACAAAGCTGACATTATGCAGGACCTTAAAAAGGACTATCTGGCATCACAGGCACTCTCGAGGGAAAGAACTCTCGAAGACACCAAGCGTGGTTTCTTCGGCAGACTAATTGACAGTGTGCTTCGTGTAGCAGCACCTCTCCTTTAAGGCTAATCGTAAACCAGCCGTTCTCCTTATAAGCGGTATCCTTGCAGTAACCATGTCGGGCTGCGGAACGGCGGCCTCTACACCTGAAACACAGGCTGAGGGGTGCTACGAAGTGCGCTGAATCAGTCATCAGATTCCTTATCTTCCGCCCTGTCGAGAACTATCGGCTTGAAGCCCAGTTCCTCCTGAAGAAGAATAGTAAGAGGGATACCGACGAACATCGGGAATAAAGCGGTGTTAAGCACCACTGTTATGAAAAACAGCTTAATATCAACATCGGGATAGAAAAATGCTACCGAGGGCGTGATTATGAGTGCTTCCAGTACAGCGACAATTATGAGAGTGGCACTGTAGTGAAGAATGTTGCCGAAGCTTCTTAAGTGAGGTCTGGTCTTCGATATCTTATTCCAATAATAGAACAGAAGGAACGGACCTGCGAAATTAGAGATAAGTCCCGCTATAGATGACCAGGCGAGTTCTCCTGAGACCGCATCCATAAACAGATTCATCAATGCGAATATTATGCATCCGGGCAGACCGTAGAACAGCGCATAGACAGGGCCTAACATCATTACCGGTCTTATATCAGTGAATCCCGGAATAACCTGCATGGTCTTAAACGGAACCGCGAGGACCAGGTATGCGATTATAAGCATAATGTATGTCCGGATCTTATGCTTCATCGTATGCCGCCTTTCTTGACGGAATGATCTCGATTATATTGCCGAGAACTACCATGATCATGCCGAGGATTATCCACGGCGAGAGAGCCGTCTTGTCGATGATGCTTGCAGGCAGAACGGCGCCCCAGATAATGGAGAAAATGATCTCAGAAGAATAGATGATGGTGGCATTGGCAGGAGTCGATTTCTTCTGTGCGAATATGTTGAGAGTCTGTGCAAATCCGACGATGAAGTAAGAATATATAGCAAGACTTGCGATGATCTGTTTGTTCCACGGGATGGATGCAAATCCTCCGGGTTCAGTTACAAACAGTAATACTGCAGACAGTATGCCTACAATACCGGATATGAAAGCAGATATCGCCACCGGATCTTCTTCACTCGCATAGCGGTTCAGGATGATGATATAAACGGCTCTTACTATGCAGCCGATACCAATCATGACAGCTCCCTGTACCTGACCTACATTAGCGGTGCTTCCCAAAGCGATAATAATACCTAAGAATACCATGAGGGCGGAAATCCATGTCCTGACACTGACTTTCTGTCTGACAGTAAGCAGAATTACAGGAAGAACGACTGCCGTCATGGAGAGTGTGAATGCTCCGGAAGAGACATCGAAGAACTTTAATCCGTAAAGATAAAGAACATTATAAGTGCAGTTAAGAATTCCGAGAAGAGCGCCGTGTCTGATGATTTTTGACTTATCACGCTTCAGTTCTTTGACGATCCTCTTATAGAAACTGAGTACGAGAAGTGCAGCTCCGGCCAACGAAGTAATGCATGTAGTGGCAAACGGAGGAACCGTAGAAGGTATGCAGGCAAATATAATTACCTCCGTGGACCAGCACAGAGTTACGAACAAAAGACATATGTTAGCCTGAAGCGAATTCATGAATGTGATTATAGCACCCGGGCCAGCATTATGAGGGTATCGAGAGACTGCTTCATCTCGGGGATCGATGCGAATTCATATCTGCTGTGGTAGTTATAACCTCCGGTTGAAAGATTCGGACAAGGAAGTCCCCTGGAGCTCAGTACGGCACCGTCCGTGCCTCCCCTGACAGGACTCGATGACGGAGTACCTCCCGCGGATCTGACGGCTTCATAAGCGCGTTCCACAATATCCATATGGTCCTTAAGAAACATGGCCATGTTAGGATACTGATCCTCAATCACGATACTGCATAATTCCATGCCGTAACGTTCGTTGATCGTACAAACAGCATTATTCATAAACTCTTTACGCTCCTCGAACTTAACGAGATCATGATCTCTTATGAGGAACTGCATACGAGCAAATTCGCATTCGGATCTTATGCTGTCCAGATAATAGAATCCTTCATATCCTTCCGTCGTCTCAGGAGTCTCGTCCGAAGGCATCAGGTTGATGAATTCATTCGCGACGAGCGAAGCATTGATCATCGTGCCCTTCGCAGTTCCGGTATGTACGCTTTTTCCCTTTATCTCTACGGTTGCCATCGCGGCATTGAAGCACTCATATTCGATAAGTCCGAACTTACCGCCGTCGACTGTATATGCCTGCTTGGCATGAAATCTTCCGAGGTCGAAGTATTCTGTTCCGTTGCCTATCTCCTCATCGGATGTGAAGGCTACAGCAATCCCACGGTGAATGATATCGGGATTACTCTTAAAATAAGAAAGCATCTCCATGATCTCGGCAACACCGGCCTTATCATCGGCACCGAGCAAAGTCGTACCGTCGGTCCTGATCAGATCCTCTCCCATGTGATTATTAAGCTCAGGAAAATCATCCGGATCGAGAATATCATCGTGTCCGTCGTATGAACGGATGATATACGGCTTTACATCCTTTCCCGATACCGCAAGAGACGTATCTACATGTGCGATAAATCCGATATCTTCAAGCTCAGGATCCTGTGAATTGGATTCCATATAAGCATATACATAGCAGTGCTCTTCGTCATAGTCGACGGCCAAGCCGAGTTCTTCCAGTTCTTTAACGAGAACAGAGGCCAGATCGCGCTGCTTAGAGGTCGAAGGATGCACCCCTTCCGCACCGCTTTGCTCATCCGACTGAGTATCGATCTTTACATATCTTAAGAAGCGTTCTATAAGTGATGTCTGAATATCCATTGATAATCACCCTCTCTTCTTCAGATCCGTGACTGAGCCGTCAGGATGTTTGATCTTTATACCGTTAAGCTGTGAAGATAAGTTCCCCGTAACAAGCGACCTGTACTCATTACGAAGCTTAGTCTGTTCATCCTTCTCTGAAGGAGTAAGACCTTCAGTCTTCGACTTTCTGCTTAATTCATTTATACGTTTTACCAACTGATCAAATTCCATATAGATTCTCGCCTTTAATGATCTGATATACATTGACGGGATATCTTTCCCCGCAAACAAACCAATTATACAACCTTTTGGCTGTGCGGCGCAGTTCCCGCCCGTGATAGAATGTGTATATGAAGATTTATTGTGCTCCTCTTGAAGGAATAACCGGTTATATATTCCGTAACTCTTATAACGACATTTACGGTCACATAGACAAGTATTTCGCTCCGTTCATCTCGCCTTCCGAGAACTGCCCGCTGACTCCGCGTGAGCGTAAGGACATCACCCCCGGGAACAACAGAGGGATCCCTCTTGTCCCCCAGATACTCACATGCAGATCAGACTGCTTTATAGAAGCTGCGGGAGAACTTAAGGCAATGGGTTATAGAGAGATTAACCTGAACCTGGGGTGCCCTTCCGGTACCGTCTGCGCGAAAGGCAAAGGCGCGGGCTTCCTTCCTGAGACTGAAGCTCTCAAGAAGTTTCTTGACGACATCTACTCCTACTCCGAATCCGAAGGCATGAAGATATCTATCAAGACGAGACTCGGCTACTACGATCCGGATGAGTTCTACGATCTTCTTAATATCTTCAACTCATTTCCGGTGAGCGAACTAATCGTACATCCCAGGATAAGATCCGACTTCTATAAGGGTGAACCGCGGTACGAATACTTTGCATATGCTCTGGAAAACGCGCGTATGCCTCTTGTCTATAACGGAAACATCTACAGCGTTAACGACTATGAGGAGTTATCGAGATCATTCGGTGAGAGTCCTGATCCTGTAATGCTTGGAAGAGGTCTAATTACAGATCCATCGCTTCCTGACAAACTTACCGGCTTTACATCGGAAACAGACTTCGGTAAATTCAGAAGATTACATGACACCCTTTATCACGAATACCAGAAAGTCATGTCCCCTGACATCAACGTTCTGTACAGAATGAAGGAACTGTGGTCTTATTGGCGTGCCATGTTCGACGGCAAGGACCGCGATATCAAGCGCCTGCTTAAAGCTAAGAAATA
>CAMNNN010000021.1 GCA_946545505.1 uncultured Clostridia bacterium | reverse complement strand
GAATTATGCCATTATTATCATCGTGCTCCTTATCGGTATCGGCTTCATGGGTTTTCGACTTTATAAGCACCATCTTATGTCTAAGATCCTTCCTGAGGTAACTATCGAAGCGGGTTCTCCTATCGACGTTACATTATTCACACAGGGCAATATCAGTAACGGTGTATTCGTCACGGATATAACCGGAATCGATACGACGGTCCCTGCATCCTACGGACTTAAAGTAAGCGCCGGCGACCGTATCAAGGTCACAAGAGACGTTGTTCTTAATATCGTTGACACCACCGCTCCTACGGCTGAAGCTGTTCCTCAGACTATCTATACTGACGGTCTGCCTGCGCCCGAGAATACGGTGACAAATGTATTTGATCTGTCTTCATACACGGTCGCATATGCCGAGCAGATGCCTGAGATACTCGAGGGCGGAGAGTACGATATCGCTGTTAAGATTACGGATGCTTACGGCAATGAATGTGTTATTAACGTACCTTTCACGGTTATCGATGACCATACGGCACCACTCATCACAGGTGCCCGTGACTTCGAGTCTTTCATCGGAGATGCGATCGCATATATGGACGGTATCACGGTTTCCGATGACTATGATGAGAATCCCACGCTCGAAGTCGATACTTCAGCTGTCAACGTTACCGAGGAGGGATACTACCCCGTAACTTACACGGCGACGGATGAACAGGGCAACTCTTCATCGGTTACAGTCACAATGCATCTGCGCATTAAGCCTGAACGTTATTATGAGCCTGAAGAACTCTACGAGCTTGCGCGTCAGATCATTGAGGATAACGATATCTGCGATGATTCGATGAGTCAGATGGAACAGGCATTCAGGATCACATCATGGGTAAGTACACATCTTCACTATATGATGGATTCCGACAAGTGCGACTGGACTGCAGGTGCTTACGATGCTCTGACGACTATGTACGGTGACTGCTTCAATTACATGGCTATGTGCCGTGCGATGTACGGAGCGATGGGTATCGAGAGTATCACGGTAGAGCGTTACCCGATCAATATTTCCAGCCACTACTGGAACCTTATCAATATCGACGGCCTGTGGTATCACTGCGATGCATGCGTATTCTTAAGCATGACGGATATCACGTTCATCTTCATGTACACGGATGCGGAACTCGATCCTTCGAATAACAGCTACGATCCTGAGACTCTTCCTGACGGAATCGTCCTCGCGACCGAATCAGTTCAGGATATGCTCGATTATGAGACGCTGACGGTAACGGGGGATATCGGATGAAGATAAGAAACACGAGAAGGCTCATTATAGATCTGTGTGCCGGCATCTTAGGTCTTACTGCCGGTGCGGGATTATTCGTCCTGACTTACAGGACGGTTATGAGTTCAAGAATACTGCGTGAAGTTACGATCGAGACAGGTACGCCTATAGTCTTCGAAGATTTTGTTACGGCTCCCGTTCCGAAGTCCGGATTCTATACGGATATTTCCGGAATAGATACGAGTGTTCCGGGTTCGTATAAGCTCTATATCTCGTTCGGTAAGTTCCGCCAGCCGGTCATCCTTAATGTGGTGGATACGACTGCTCCCACAGGTACGGCTGTTCCCCAGGAGATCTACTGCGGCCGACTTCCCGAGGCTTCCGATACGGTTACTGATGTCTATGATCTTGCACCCGTTACGATCGAATATGTGACGGAGCCTGATGTATCGCAGGGAGGAGAGTATACTTTTCAGGTCTCACTTACCGACACATCCGGCAATCAGACGGTGATCGATGTTCCTTTCACAGTTATTGATGACCACACGGCTCCTCTCATCTACGGTGCTCACGATATCGAAGGATTCGTAGGTTCCAACATCTCTTATCTTGACGGAATAACCGTTACGGATGATCACGATCCTAACCCGCAGATCTTCGTCGATAACTCTGCCGTTAATACCAACATCTCGTCTTCGTTCCCGGTAACTATCACGGCGACAGATGAGAATGGTAATTCCTCATCTGTAACTGTTACTCTTTCACTGCGTGTAAAGCCCGAGAGATACTATGATCCTGAGATCATCTACGATATGGCAAGAAGAGCCATCGAGCAGAATAACATCTACGAAGAGGATATGACTAATGTCGAGAAGGCATTCAGAATCTTCAACTGGTGCCATAACAACATTCACTACATCGGCACATCCGATAAGACCGACTGGACGGTAGGTGCGTTCGACGGATTCTCCACGCATCAGGGCGACTGCTTCACTTACTATGCTGTATGCCGCGCTCTTCTCGATGTCGCAGGCATTCCCAATATGCTCGTCGAGAGATATCCGATCACCTGGTCGCCTCATTACTGGAATCTCGTTCAGATGGATGACGGCCTGTGGTATCACTGCGATGCCTGCTACGCTTACTATCACGAAGGTTATTACTTCATGTACGCATATAACGATCTGAATCACAGTGACCACGGTTACGATGTGGATGCATACGGTCCTGAGATACATATCGCCCAGGATTCGGTACAGCAGAACGTTAACTATAACACACTCGAAGTGGAGGGATTCTGATGAGAACAGTCCTTGATTATCTTGACAGAACCGCAGCAGCTTTCCCTGAGAAAGTAAGCTTCAAAGATGAGAAGACCTCTCTTACTTTCGCACAGTTAAGAGAGCAGGCCTTAAGGGGCGGAAGCGCATTGCTGAAGGACGGTATCGTCCGTGAACCCGTGGCTGTCTATATGAGTAAGACGCCTGATGAGATCGCGGCTTTCATGGCTGTACTCGAGACCGGAAGCTTCTATGTTCCGATTGACGACGAGATGCCTCAGATGAGAATCAGACTCATATTCGAGAACCTTAAGCCCCGTGCAGTAATCTGTGACGAAGGTACAAGGGAGAGCGCACTGGAACTTGCTGACGGTGCGAAGGTCTACACATGGAGTAAGATAAGAACTGAAGCTTCTGATGAGGAAGCACTTGCGAAGGTTCGCGCTTCCATGATCGACACGGATCCGTGCTACATCATGTACACTTCGGGGTCCACCGGAATCCCCAAGGGCGTTGCAGTATGCCACAGAAGCCTCATCGATTACACTGAGTCCTTCTGTGATGTTATGAAGTTTGATGAGGACACTGTGTTCGGTTCCCAGACACCGTTTTATTTCGACGCGTCGCTTAAGGACATCTATCCTACGATCAAGATCGGATGCGAGACTGTTATCGTTCCGCACACTTTGTTCATGTTCCCGCTTAAGCTCGTCGAGTTCCTTAACGAGTACAGGATAAACACACTGTGCTGGGTAGTGTCGGCGCTTACGATGATATCCGCTTTCGGCGCGCTCGACGAGGTGCTCCCGAAGTACCTTAAGATCGTCGGATTCGGCGGAGAAGTATTCCCGATAAAGCAGTACAGGAAGTGGAAGAAGGCCCTGCCTGACGTGCGCTATATCAACCTTTACGGACCCACGGAGACGACAGGAGTGTCTATGTACTATGAGGTTGACAGAGACTTTGAGGATGATGACGTCATTCCTCTCGGGCGCCCATTCGAGAATGTGGATATCTTCCTGCTCAACGAGAACAACAAGGAAGCTGACGAGGGCGAGATCTGTATGAGAGGCACCTGCGTTACTCTCGGCTACTATCAGGACCCCGAGAGAACATCTGCGGCATTCGTACAGAACCCGCTTAACGACAGGTATCCCGAGATCATCTACAGAACAGGTGATATTGCCAGAAGGAACGACAGGGGAGAGCTCGTATTCGTATCGCGTAAGGACTTCCAGATAAAGCACATGGGACACCGTGTGGAATTGGGCGAGATCGAGTGCGATGTTAATTCGGTAAGCGGTATCGTGAATTCATGTGCCGTCTACCTTAAGAAGAAAGACAGAATTGAGTTATACTATGAAGGTCGTGTGGATGAGAAGGAGCTTCTGGCTTACCTCAAGGAAAAGCTGCCGCGCTATATGGTGCCCACTAAGGTCCATAAGCTCGATAAGCTTCCGCTCACACCGAACGGAAAGACCGACCGTAAGGGTCTGACCGCATTATCAGAAGGTAAATGATCATTAAGCCTAAGGAGAGAATAACATGGATGAACTTATCGAGATCTTAAAGGACCTGCACTCTGACGTAGACTTTGATACTTGCACGACTCTGATCGATGACAAGATCCTGGATTCATTCGATATCGTATCGATAGTATCTGAGGTTAACGACAGATTTGACGTTGCCATTCCCGCCAAGGAGCTCGTACCCGAGAACTTCAATTCCGCCAAAGCTCTGTGGGATCTTATTACGAGACTTGAGGAAGATTAATGCTCTTTACCTCCGTCGAGTTCGTAGTTTTTGTAGCGGTACTGACCCTAGTCTATTACGCTTTTGTTCCGCGTAATGAGAGATGGGGACTGCTTCTGATAGCATCCCTGGCTTTCTACTGGTTCGCGGATCCGCGCTACCTGATCTTCATCAGCGTAACGGCGTTCACGGCATTCGTGTTCGCGATAATCACGGAAGACTACAATTCGAAGCGTAAAGCATATCTTAAGGCCAACAAGGATTCATTCGATCCCGATTCGAAGAAGAAGTACAAGAACACCACTGCCCGCGTAAGCAGACTGCTCCTCGTGCTGTCGCTTCTCATTAATCTCGGAATCCTCGCTGCTACCAAGTACACCAACTTCGTTATCGAGACGGTCAACAGCTTTAGAAGCGAGCCTCTTAACTTCGTGAATATCATCATTCCGATGGGTATCTCGTTCTATACTTTCCAGACTGTATCGTATTCGATCGATATAAGCAGAGGCACGATTAAGGCTCAGAGAAATTTCTTTAAGTTCCTGCTGTTCACATCATTCTTCCCACAGCTGGTCCAGGGCCCTATCAGCCGTTATGAGGATTTGAGCAAGACTTTATATGATCCCATGCCGTTCGAGTTCAGAAACTTCAGTCTGGGATTCATAAGGATACTCTGGGGTTACTTCAAGAAACTCGTTATCGCTGACCGCCTCGTCGTCGCGTTGAAGGCTCTTACGGCTTCTCCCGATGAGTACAACAGGGCGTTCGTATTCGTAGTAATGATGCTCTATGCCGCACAACTTTACTGCGATTTTACCGGCGGTATCGACATCACGATCGGTATCGCGCAGGTTCTCGGAATCAAGGTCAAGGAGAACTTCGATCTTCCTTATTTTTCCAAGAATATCAAGGAATACTGGAACCGCTGGCACATCACTATGGGTACGTGGTTCACGGATTATATCTTCTATCCGCTTTCTGTATCTCCCACTATGCTTAAGCTTTCCAAGTGGTCGCGTCAGCATCTCGGAAATGCGGTAGGAAAGAGAGTTACTGTCTATATTTCCTGCTTCTGCGTATGGCTTGCCACAGGTATCTGGCACGGAGCCGCATGGCATTTCGTAGTGTGGGGTCTCATGAACTTCGTTGTTATCATGGCATCCCAGGAGCTCGAGCCTCTTTATGCGAAGTTCCACGGTAAGTTCGGATTCAAGGGCAGGAAGTGGTACAGCGCATTCGAGATCTTAAGGACATTCCTTCTTATGAGTTCATTGAAGCTGTTCGACTGTTACAGAAATGTCGGACTCACATTCAGAATGTTCGGTTCGATGTTTCTTCCCACGAACATCGGCAAGGTAATGAGCGGAGCATTACTCGAATTAGGTCTTAACAAGGCTGATTATACGGTGGCCGGAATTGCTGTCGTGATAGTGTTCCTTGTAAGCCTCTACAGGAAGCTTAAGGGCAGGGAAGTCCGCGAGAGTTTGTACGACGGGAACTATGCTCTCTTCGTACTTTCATGTGTGGCATTACTTCTTGCGACGCTTGTATTCGGCGCTTACGGCACGGGATATGATGCATCGCAGTTTATCTATAACCAGTTCTGATGAAGTACAGTGCAGAGGATGAGAATGAAAGCATTATCGGAAAAAGGAAATAAGATCTATAAGATTCTGTGCACCGTACTTGGTGTGGTTATTACCGTTGCCGCTTTATATATGCTGCAGAATCTGCTTAGTCCCAAGTATCAGAAGGGTATCGTGGAAGGATCCATGATAGCCGAGTACTACGACAGCGAAGAGCCTCATGAGGTTATATTCCTCGGTGACTGCGAAGTATATGAGAATATCTCCACAGTGGTTCTGTTCCGTGATTACGGTATCTCTTCGTACATAAGAGGAAGTGCACAGCAGCTTACATGGCAGTCTTATTATCTTCTCGAGGATACGCTTCGCTATGAGACCCCGAGGGTAGTCGTCTTCAACGTGCTTGCATTGAAGTACGGCGAACCCCAGAGCGAGTCCTATAACCGAATGACGCTCGACGGCATGCGCTGGTCCCGTTCCAAGTGGGATGCCATCGAAGCTTCCATGACCGAAGATGAGAATATGCTCGATTATGTTTTCCCGTTCCTTCGTTACCACTCCAGATGGAGCGAGCTGACGGCTACGGATTATGAGCATGTTTTCGACAGGGACCGTGTTACTGTCAACGGCTACTACATGAGAACTGATGTGCTTCCCGAGGCGACATTCCCGGATCCCACACCGCTTGCGGATTATACGCTGCCCGAGACTTCCATGGAGTACTTGAGCCGTATCGTCGAGCTTTGCCGTGAGAATAACATCCGGCTCGTTCTGATCAAGGCTCCGACTCTTTATCCTTACTGGTATGAGCAGTGGGACGAGCAGGTGAGGGACTTCGCTGCGGCTAATGATGTTCCTTATATTAACTACATCTATCTAAGAGACCAGATCGGACTTGATATGTCCGTCGATACATACGACGCGGGTCTTCACCTGAACCTGTCGGGTGCGGAGAAGTTCGCGGATTATATAGGTCAGTACCTCGTGACAAACTACGATCTTACCGATTACAGGCAGGTCGCTGATGTTGCACAGATGTGGGAAGATGATATATTATTCTACGACGAATTACGCGATGCCCAGAACGCGGAACTCGCACAGTACGGAGAACTTCGAAGCTGGGGCGCGAACGCTATTGAGAACTGATTCGAAAGGAAAATGATTCATGAATAAGAAGATCTTATCAGTAGTACTTATGGCAAGCATGGCTTTCACGGCTGCAGCATGTTCTTCCGGCGACGAAGATACAGCTCCCGTAGTTCTGTCCGGCGGACAGACTGCTGAATCAGCACAGAATGCAGGTGATGAGGATCCTGCAGCTTCCGAGGATGCGGCTGCTGAGGCATATGTATTTACATATAACGGCATTGAGATCAGAATGAACGCTCCCGCTGACGACATCATCGCAGCTTTGGGTGACGACTACGATTATTTCGAGGCGCCTTCCTGTGCTTTCGAAGGTCTTGATAAGGTATACACTTACAACTCCATCGTAGTACGTTCCTACACAAGAGACGGAGCTGACTATATCGCAGCAGTAGAGCTTAAGGACGATACTGTTACTACAGCAGAGGGAATCCGCATCGGTTCCACTGAAGATGAAGTAAGAGCAGCTTACGGGGAAGAGGGAACGCCCGGAACCGCAGGCATCGAGTACACACTCGGCGACAGCTTTATTTCCTTTATCTTCGAGAACGGAAAAGTTACTGCAATTACATATACTGCGATTGTAGAATAAAAGAGAATATCGACGAATTAAGGCGAATATCGTCGCATCACAAACTTTTTTCAGTTGAAGTATTGACTTGGCCTTGCCAAGCAAGTAATATACTTGAGCGCTTTGAGGGCGCTTTATAAAGAAATAAGGAGTTAAAGTCATATGAAGACATTTGTTGCTACACCTTCAAATATCGAGAGACAGTGGCTTGTAATCGACGCTTCCGGTAAGACACTCGGACGTCTCGCTACAGAAGTTGCAAGACTTCTCCGCGGTAAGCATAAGCCCACTTACACACCTTTCGCAGATACAGGTGATTACGTAATCGTAGTTAACGCTTCCAAGATGGTTCTTACAGGTAAGAAGCTTGATCAGAAGCTTTATCGTCATCACTCCGGTTTCCCGGGCGGAATGACAGAAGTCGACTACAGAACAATGATGGACAAGAAGCCTGAGAAGGTACTCGAGCTCGCAGTTAAGGGTATGCTCCCTAAGAACTCCCTCGGACGCCAGATGTTCAGAAAGCTTCATGTATACGCAGGCGCAGAGCACGATCAGGCTGCTCAGAAGCCCGTTGAGTACACATTCGAGCAGTAATACGGAGGATAGAAAATGGCTACAAAGAAATCAAGCAAAGTATATTTCTATGGCACAGGTCGCCGTAAGGACGCTACAGCTTGTGTACGTCTCGTACCCGGTAACGGCAAGATCACGATCAACGGCAAGGATATCGACGAGTACTTCGGTCTCGATACTCTGAAGCTCATCGTTCGTCAGCCCCTCGTTGCTACAGATACAACAGGCAAGTTTGACGTAATCGCTAAGGCTATCGGCGGCGGTATCTCCGGTCAGGCCGGTGCTATCCGTCACGGTATCGCTAAGGCTCTCGTTGAAGCTGATGCTGATGCTTACAAGGCAACACTTAAGACTTCCGGTTTCCTCACAAGAGACGCTCGTATGAAGGAAAGAAAGAAGTACGGTTTGAAGAAGGCTCGTAAGGCTTCACAGTTCTCCAAGAGATAATCTTCAGAACGGATATCAAACGAACAACAAAAGACCCTCGGAATTGCTTCCGGGGGTTTTATTATGCTTTGTACTAACTGCAGGTAGTCAATAAGCGGATATCAGGCGTTACCTGTATCCAGCTTCTGTCTCTCGACGAGCTCTGCGAAGAATCCTTTCCGGGCGATGAGTTCATCGTATGTGCCGTCTTCGATGATCTTGCCTCCGTCCAGTACGAGGATACGGTCACAGTGCTTTATGGTGGAGAGTCTGTGAGCGATAACGATACGCGTGCAGCCCATGGCATCGAGCGAGTCGTTAACCATCTTCTGAGTTTTATTATCGAGCGCAGAAGTAGCCTCGTCGAAAATCAGTACTTTCGGCTTGGGGGCGATAGCTCTCGCGATCATGATACGCTGACGCTGACCTCCTGAGATGCCGCCCTGGCCTTCGGAGATGATCGTATGCATTCCCATAGGCATGGCACGGATGTCGTCCGCTACACCGGCCTTCTCGGCCGCTTCCCATGCATCGTCGAGCGTCAGCTCGGGTGCTGTGATAACTATATTGGAATAGATGTCTCCCTGGAACAGGCCTGCGTCCTGTGTGACAGTTCCGATCTTACGGCGCAGTGAAGCAAGATCGAGACTGTTGATGTCGCGGTTGTCGTAGAATACGGAACCCTTCTCGGGCTTCTCGAAGCCTAACATAAGTCTTACAAGCGTGGATTTGCCGCAACCCGTTCTTCCTACGATGGCAACATAGTCGCCGGACTTTACCTTGAGCGACAGATCATCGAGTATGTAAGGAGTCTCTTCCGAATAGCGGAAAGATACGTGATCGAGTTCGATAGAGCCTGATACCTTGGTTACTATTTCCTTGTTGTCGGCCGTCTCGGGCTCCGTCTCGAGGAACGGCTCAGCCATCTCGAGTATCGGCTGTATTGATGCGATTGACAGCGCGATACCGGACAGCGACATAAATGCGCCCATAAGCATGTTGTAAGCTGCCATGAATCCGAAATACGAAGACTGGTCGATACCGTTTCTGACGGATATGTAATAAAGGACAATATTAGATACTACCGAGATACCCGTAGAGATAACCGGATTTGCTTTGATGAACAGCGGCGGGTTATAAGTCAGCGCCGCCTCCTCCGAATAAAGGTCGAGCCACTTGGCGAAAGCTCTCTTCTCGGCACCTGATAATCTGATCTTCTGAACACCGGTTATGAGTGAATAGGACAGACCGGACTCCTTGGCGGAGACGTTCATCAACTGTCTGTTTATCTTGATCTGCATCAGCGTGGAAATGACCGAGAAAGCGACAGTAACCGCGATGATGATGAGCGACGGTATTACGAGTGAAGGCGTGAAGCCGAAGATCTGCGGAATATAGATAAGAGATGTCAGTGACATGAGACCTGTACCGAGCACCATGCTAAGAAGCGTGGAACACAGCTGGTTGACCGACAGGGATCTGCTCTTAAGTTCACCCGGGTTGTACTTACGGAAGAAGCTGGCGGGAAGCGACATGATACGGATCATCATTGATGACTGGACTCCTATGTCAGTCTTCGTGCTGAGCCTGGACATGATCATGTTCTTCGTACTCGATATAAGCTGCGATGACAGTGAGATGAATACAATGGCCAGTGCGATGCAGACGAGTGCCCTTGTGCTTCCGCTCTTTAATACGGGGCCCGTGAGCATCTTGGTGATCCTCGGCAAGAACAATCCGACTCCGGAAAAAGCGAGGGAGGCGAGTATGATCATGAAGATGTCGCTGAATGACAGGCAGCTTTGCATGTACAGCAGCAGATCGCCTATGCCTAGTTTCTTCTGGGGAAGAGGGCGGTAGAAGCAGATCGCATCCGTCTCGAAAAGCTTTTCGGTGTGCCTGTTAAGCTTCACCTTCTTGCCGTGCTCGGCATCGTAGTAAGTGTAACCCGCGATCGCACCGGGAATGAGAGCTACCGCTCTGCCGTCCTTCTTACGGAACGCGAGTATCGGCCCGAAAGCGTCTTTGTACCAGCCTTCCGACAGCTCCACGCTTCTGTACATCATGCCGTGCGGCCTCAGGCAGTAATCGAGCTGCTTGTCGGTCTCGGTGATGTTCCCGGGAAGGTCGGTGGTCTTATAGTGATAGTACTTAAGCACTTCGTCGATAGCAGTCTTGGTTACGATCCTTGAATCGCTGTACTGCTCGGCGAACTTCTTGCCGTTGATTATCTCAGCTACCTTTACGAACGAATCTTCAAGGAGCTGCTGGTCGGCGTTTTGCCTCTCATTGATCTGGTTCTCAAACCAACCCATGCGTTCCCCCTTATTCGCTCGTGACGAGATCGGCATATGCGCCGTTCAACGCCATCAGTTCTTCGTGTGTTCCGCGCTCCACTACCTTACCCTTGTCGAGTACGATGATCTCTTTACAGTCTCTGATAGTGGAGAGACGGTGTGCTATTACTATGCAGGTGATGCCGCGGTTAACGATGGAATTAACTACCTCGTATTCCGTCTTGGCATCAAGTGCTGAAGTTGCTTCATCGAGTATGATGACCGTGGGATCCTGTGCAAGGACTCTCGCGATCTCCATTCTCTGTCTCTGGCCTCCGGAGAAGTTCTTACCTCCGCTGTTAAGCTTATAGTCATAACCTCCGGGAAGCTTGACGATATCGTCGTGTATCTGCGCATCACGTGCCGCGAGAATCATCTCGAAGTCGCGGATGGAAGAGTCCCACATCTTGATGTTGTTAGCGACTGTATCCTCGAACATGATGATGTCCTGATCAACTACTGCGAGAGCGCCTGTCATTACCTCACGGGGATACTCTGATCTCGGCTTGCCGTCGAAGAGTATCTCGCCCTCCCAGGGATCGTACAGTCCTGAGATGAGCTTGGATATTGTCGATTTGCCGCAGCCTGACGGTCCTACGATTGCTATACGGTCACCGGGCTTCATGGACAGTGAAAAATTCTCGATGAGCGGCGGCTCGAGTGAT
>CAMNNN010000020.1 GCA_946545505.1 uncultured Clostridia bacterium | reverse complement strand
GATCGCGAGTGCCCTCGAGAAGGACACCACATAAGACTTGGATGCCGCATATACAGTGAACCCCGGCTGCGGCAGGTAAGCCGCGGAAGATGCAATATTAATTATGCGCGCTCCCCTGTTCATATAAGGGATCACTTCACGCGTCAATACGGAAAGAGCCGTGCAGTTAAGCGTAACCGTATTACGGATGTCGGCTGCATCACGGTCGGCGATATTGCCCTTCTTGCCCATGCCGGCGCAGTTAACAAGAAGCGCCACGTCAGCGTGCTCGGCGGAAAGCTTATCGCGGATCGCGGCGATGCCTTCGTCTGCAAGAAGGTCAGCCTGAACCGGAACTATCTTATCAGAATCCGCCGCCAGCGACTCGAGTCTGTCGATACGGCGTGCTACAACCCAGATGCGCTCGGGGCATTCGGGAGAATTTAAAAGCGCATCGACAAAGGCTTTGCCTATGCCTGACGATGCGCCTGTAATTATCGCGATTTGTGCCATTATCAGAAAATGGGCTTGTTAAGCTCTTCCATGAGCTTATCCAACTTGGACTTCTTCTGACCTGCAGATCTGCTTGCCTCAAGTGCGCGTGCAGCTGCCTCTTCTTCCTTCCTGATCTGTTCTTCAGTCTTCTGCACGGGCGCAGCGAAAGGATTCTTCGGTGCGTCGTCAGGGTTCTCTGCGAAGAAAGGTACGGGAGCAAGCGGAACGAAAGTCTTATCCCAAGGCCTCTCGGAACCTGGCTTCTGGGGCTCTTCTTCCACAGGCTCTTCCTTGGGCTTGGCAGTGATTCCGCCCATGGCGTCGAGTTCGGCTCTTAACTTCTCAAGCTCTTCTTCCTGTCTCTTGGCTTCAGCATGATTTACGGAAGCGGAAGCAGGACGTCTGATGGGAGCCTTAAGTCCGTTCACAGTCTTATTGTTGTCGATGGGTGCGAAAGGAGATTTCGGCTGCTCGATAACAGGGATCGGAATGAACTGGGCGATACGTGGACCGCTGTTGCCGGGCTCGTTCTTAGGAGCCTCTTCAACTTCATCCTCTGCAAGTGATGCATTCGTGATACCCTTAGGACGCTTGATGGGCTCCTTCGGGGGCGCCTTAAACGGGGACTCTGTCTTAACAGGTTCTTTCTTCTCAAGTACGGGAGGTATGAAACCGTTCGCGATGGCAGGATTATAACTACTGTCCTTCATACTCTTCTCGTAAGCCTGAGCTGCTACTGTCGCATTCGCATTAGCATTAAGACTGGTCGAGTCGGGACGGTTCATGGTAGACACTTCTGCTGCCTTTGAAGCTCTCGGCGGGCTGGGAGGTCTTCCTCCTGCGGGCTTAGCTGCGGCCGGCGATGAAGCGGGTGCTGAGGGACGTGCGGGGACTGAAGATCCTCCGGCAGTTCCCTTCGAGAAAGGTGACCTCGAGAATGGAGATCTTCTTTCCGTTGATTCATTCGATGACATGGAGCCCCCTCCTGAAAATGTTATCGATTAATTATACCGCATTTTAAGGCTGACCGTCATCACCGGAGGACAAATCTTTGGCTTTCTTTTCCTGCGCGATTCTGCCTGCTCTCGTATTCGAATAAACAGGCCTTATTACTCTTGTATTTGATGTCTGAAGATAGCCGTTAACGACCTTAGGTTTATCGGCCTCATCGGCCCCGCTTACGGGCTTCTTCCCCGTAAGCTTTGCCAATAAGTCTTTAACGCTCATTACTTATTATCTCCGTCAGGAGTATCGATCTTCTTGAAAGGAGACTGTGAAGGCTCGGAAGCTTCTTCGCTGCCGAACTGGTTCGCGACA
This sequence comes from uncultured Clostridia bacterium, assembly GCA_946545505.1. Classification (GTDB taxonomy): domain Bacteria; phylum Bacillota; class Clostridia; order Saccharofermentanales; family Saccharofermentanaceae; genus Saccharofermentans. The sequence continues at coordinate 9,928 of CAMNNN010000020.1, read as the reverse complement.
GGAGCTACGAACTTGAATCCTTCATTAGTCTTGATTCCCTTAGGAGCGGAGGCGGAAGAAGTTGTTCTTACCGCACCGGGTCTGGTGGGAGTTCTTGTGGCATTAGCTGAAGGAGGTCTCTTGACGGGAGCTCTGGTGCCCTGAATCTGAGTATTGGAGGCAGCCATCATACGGTCCTGCTGAGCCTTCGCGAACTCGGCTCTTGCCTGCTGCGCTTCTCTTGCAGCCTCGGCAGCTCTCGCTGCGGTCGAATTCGAATAATCGTACTTATCCGTAACGGTCTTCTGCTCGATCTTTGTCCCTCTTCTCTGAATCTTCTCTACGACATCAGATACACCGGGAACGAATTCGAGAGCGAGCATACCGCCGCGGAGTCCTCTGTTCTTAAGCATTACATATCTTGTTCCCAGAACCGCGATAACGATGATTCCGATAAGAATAGGCTTCCAGGGGAATGGTGCATCGTCATTAACCCTGATAGCATTCCCCGACATAACAGGGAACGGTGTGGGAGTGGGAGTTACGGTAATAAGGTTACCGTTGGCATCCATGATTACGATCGGGACCGTAGTCTCTTCCCCATCCTGTCTTTGTACTTCGCCGTCACCGATCAGGGGCGTATCATCTTCAGTCTCATTTGCTCCCTCTGCGGGATGAGGTGCAGTTGTTCCGGCCGCTGCAGCAGTTGTCGCGGCAGGGGCAGCAGCTGTTGTGGCCCCAGGAGCCGGCTCGACAGGAGCAGTCTGGGCAGCAGGCGTCTCACCGCCTGCAGCAGGTGCGGGTGCATCGCCTCCGCCTGCAGGTGCGGGTGCGGGAGGCGTATTATCACCACCGCCGGCAGGTCCGGGCGCAGGTGCAGAAGTAGGAGCTGCAGGTGCGGGAGAAGGCGAAGGTGAAGGAGACGGTGAAGGAGAAGGCGACGGTGAGGGCGAAGGTGAAGGAGACGGTGAAGGTGTAGATCCTCCGCTTATAGATGCACTCACTACGGAAATCGAATCGAATTCACCGTACAGGTTTATTCCGTAATAGGAATCGTAAGGATTCAAAGTTACTGTGTATGTCAGGTTATTGCCGCTTACTGAAGGACTTCCGCCGTACCAGGAAAGCTCGCCCGAATAATGGACTGTAACTGTGAGAGTCTCACCTCCGTTAACACCGGTCATATTGACCCATGCCTGACCGCCGCCCGGCCACGACTGCGAACCGGTATTAGTTACGGATGCATCAGCAAATACAGTGCCCGAGTAAAGGACACAAACTGCGCATATTACGATCAAAGATAAAAATGTGCGTATTCTTGATACTGCTTCAGATGTCACGCGTAAGCCCCCCAACACAATGATCTGAACAAAATAAATAATGTCCCAACACCTAAATTATAAGTGCCCCATATAGCCAATTCAATTAATTCGATTTGATATTTATGTATCTAAAATATTAATTTTCCTTGTGTACGCTCTTCTTTCCGAGTACATAAGCGAGGAATCCTCCGAGAATCAAAAGCACTGCACCAAGGATCATCAGGAAGATCTTCACGCCCTTGCTCATTACAGAACCGGAGTCCTGCCCGGGAACAGCCGCAGGAGTCGAAGCAGCCGCAGAACCCGTCTCCCCTGTCACTTCGCCGGACCCGGAAGCTGCCGGATCGTTAAGTACAGGGACTGCCTCGAGGCCCGAGAAATCACTTAAGCATATGCCGTTATCTCCTAATGCGATGGCGTGATCGAGGCCGATAAAGTTCCCGTCCTGATCCTGCCAGAGCACCTCGCGCACGAACGCATACTTGTCCTCGTCCCATGTGACGAAGTCATCGAGAACGAGTCCGCCGGTGTCGCCGGAGTTCGCATTGAAGCACCAGAATGTGTGATTAAGGTGATACTCTGCGATGAGCTGGCGCATGTAGGTCATCCATGTGAGGTTGTCGCCTTCCATGAAGCCTCCCCACTCGCCGATAAGAAGAGGTGCTATCTCCTCCTCGTCGATGTAGAGCCATGCATCATGCCAGTAGTCTTCATAAAGGGACTCATAAGTGAAGCCTCCCTCGAACCAGGGCTGTGCATAGACGGCAGGACCGTAGTCGTGAGGAGAATACACTACCTGTGCATTTCGCTCGGGAGAACCGAAGTCGATGGGATAGTCTGCGACAGCGCGCAGATTGCCGCCCCACCAGGAGTTGTAGTAATCATCGTCATTTGTCGAAGTGAAGTTGTTCGCGACGGGGTCGATCGGATAGATCTGAATGCCCTCGATAACGATCAGCGCATGCGGGTTGTTGTCGAGAATGATGTTGCCCGCAGTCTGAGCGACATATCTCCAGTTATTCGGGTCCTCGGAATCATTCCAGATAGCGTGATCAGGTTCCGAAGCCTTGCCGTGAGGCTCATTCTTAAGGTCGTAAGCGATGATGGTGTCGTTGTTCGCATAGCGCGCGGAAAGCCAGTCGAGAGCCTCATAGAAGTCGTCGACTGTCATGGAATCCGTGTACCATAAGGGCAGATTGTGACCCATCGCATCCGTCGGGAGCGAGTGGATATCGATCATGACCTTAATGCCGTTCGCAGCGCAGATAGTAAGCGCGTAATCGAAGATCTCGAGCGAATTCATAGACTCGAGCTCGGAATTATAAGCGTGGTTGTAGTTCGCCTCGGGGTACTCGCCGTTCTTCCACTGCAGCAGCAGCTCTGCCGACATAGGGATACGAAGCAGGTTGAAGCCGTGGTCCGCGATGGACTCGAGAGACTCGCGCATATTGCATGCCCACACACCGTCGAAAATATTGCTTCCCGTGTTGTATCCGAACCAGTTGCAGCCCGTAAGCCACACTTCGGTTCCGTTCTGGTCAACGATGCGGTCGCCGTCCGTCGTAAGCCAGTCATCACCCTGGATGAACTCGATACTGCTGTAGTCAACGGGAGTGCTGCTTCCGGAAGCATCCTGTCCGTCGCCGTTGTTGCCGGCGCTCTGCGAAGGAGCCGTAGCTGTCGAAGCCGTCCCAGAACCCGTGACGGATACGAGCGAAGCCGATGTTATGTTCGATCCCGTTACCTGAATTCCGACATTGCCGTCGAAGGCCCAGGAATTGGAGCCTGCAGCCGATACAGTAGCTGTTACCTGATTGCCGGATACCGTATAAGTATCGAAGCCCCAGCCCGAAGCGGAGCTTACCGTACCCGAGAACTCGACTACGACTTCGATCTGGCCGTAGCCGGAACAGCCGGACAGATTCAGAACTATCTGGCCGCCGTCACCCCAGGGGTTGGTTGATTCGACCGTGGCGGATGCATCCGCGAGAACATTTACGCTGATGCCGAACGAGAACACCGCGAGCACGAGGCCCGCGGCGAGGATTGCTGATACTAATTTCTTTGTGATCCTGTTCATGAACGATTACTTCTTAAATCTTGAATCGATAACTCTTACCATCTTACCTTCAGATCTCGGCAGGGATCTGGGCTCAACAAGGAGAACCTTCGCATGGATTCCCGTGATGTTGCTGATCTCTCCCTCGATGGCCTTGGTCAACCTCTCGAGACCTGACATAGTATCCGACATGAGGTCGGGGTTAAGCTCGATCTTAACCGAGATAACGTCGAGATTGTTTACACGGTCAACATAGATCATGTAGTGAGGAAGAACTTCCTTGAACTTCATTACCGCAGCCTCGATCTGTGTCGGGAATACGTTGACGCCTCTGATGATGAGCATATCGTCAGCGCGGCCCGTGATCTTGTCGATCCTCGGTGTTGTTCTTCCGCATGCGCACTTACCGTAGTGGATACGTGTAAGGTCGTGAGTGTTGTAGCGGATCATCGGAACGCCTTCCTTGAGCAAAGACGAGAATACGAGCTCTCCGAGCTCACCCTCAGGAAGAACCTTACCTGTCTCGGGATCTACGATCTCAGGCCAGAACAGGTCTGAGCTGATATGGATCTGATCAACGCAGCACTCACATGAGCAGCCTACACCGGGTCCTACGATCTCGGTAAGTCCGTAGATATCAAATGCCTTAAGACCGATTCTTCCCTCGATCTGATCCTTCATCTCACGTGTCCATGCCTCGGCGCCGAAGATGCCGGAACGAAGCTTAACGAGAGACTTATCAATACCGTTCTTCTCGATAGTATCGATGATGTGAAGCATATATGTAGGTGTGCAGCAGATTACCTGAGGCTGCCACTCTGTGAGGATCTGGATCTGTCTTGCCGTATTACCGCCCGAGACTGGGATGGCAACCGAGCCGAACTTCTGGCACGCATAGTGAGGTCCCAGACCGCCCGTAAACAGTCCGTAGCCGTAAGCAATGTGTACGAGGTCACCCTTCTGCATACCGGACATGGCGAAGCAGCGGCAAAGAGCATCGGACCAAAGTTCAACGTCATTAGCTGTATAACCTACGACCTTCATCTTACCGGTCGTACCGGACGAAGCGTGGAATCTTACAAGCTGATCCATAGGCACAGCCAGAGTTCCGAACGGATAATTGTCCCTGAAGTCGAGCTTATCGCAAAACGGCAGCTTCTCGATATCGTCCAGCGACTTGATATCATCAGGACTGATTCCTGCCAATTCGAGTTTCTTTCTATAGTAAGGAACGTGGTCGTAAGTTCTTCTTACGGCTGACACAAGACGCTTTCCTACGAGTTCGCGCCTCTCAGACTCCTCCATACACTCATTTTTCTCGTCCCAGATAAAAGACTTGAACTCACCCATAACTAACCTCCGCTATACTCCTGCTTTCTTTATATCAAACGTCCAGCTCTATCTTCCTGCCGGACGGCTCATACTTCGTATACTTTACGCCCGCTGCATCGAGCATCCTTCTTGCCGCCATAGTTCCCGGCATGTCATGATACTTATCGTCAGCGTAAATAACTTCCTTAACGCCCTTCTGAATAAGAGCCTTAGTACATCCTTCACAGGGGAACAGTGTAACATAAACTCTTGTTCCGCGAAGATCTCCCGTACCCGAATTAAGGATGGCATTGAGCTCTGCGTGACACACATAAGCATACTTCGTGTCGAACACTTCTCCCTCTCTTGCCCAGGGGAAGTCGTCATCTGAGCACCCTGCGGGCAGGCCGTTATAGCCGACCGACACGATCATGTTATCGGAATTGACTATGCATGCTCCAACCTGGGTACTGGGGTCCTTGCTTCTCTGTGCAGCCAGCTTGGCGACGCCCATAAAGTACTCGTCCCAGCTGATGTAATCAGTCCTTTTCTCAGACATTAGGGGTCCCCCCTTATATAAAATCTTCGAAGATTTTAACACATAATGTCGCGGACTGCGATATAGGCCTCACTTATGGCAGCCTGAAGGTTATATCCCCCGCTTATTCCGTCGACGTCGAGAGCCTCTCCTATGATATAGACTCCGGGCATGAGCTTGGATGCGCAGGTCTTCCTGTTGATCTCATCCAGCGCCACTCCGCCGCGCGTCACGTATGCCGTCTCGAACTTAGGCTGTCTGTCGATGGTAAGGTGAAGGTGCTTTAAGTTCTTCACGAATTCCTTACGCTGTCCGCGCGTTATCTGCGCAGCCTTGATGTCTGTGACGCCGGCTCTTCGCCCTATCGCATGCGACACGGACTGGGGCACATAATCCGCACCGATGGTGACAAGTCTCGTGTCGGGTTTTACTCTCATCTGCTCGAGCAGTTCCTTATCGACTTCGGTATCGTCCCTGCCCGGCGTGAAATCCAGTTCGATCCATCCGTCCTGATCCTTTACATTCTCAGGGATATCTCTGGCAAGCTCGGTGATGGCGGGGCCGGATAAGCCGTCGTGCGTAAACAGCACATTGCCTTCGGTCCTGTTGCGTTTTCTGTTATTAAGATATAGTCCGGCGCCCGCATAGACGGATACGCCGCTAAGTGACGAAGTGAATTCCTTGTCATGAGGTGCCACCGGGATGCCGGTAAGAGCAGGATAAAGCGGTGTCACTTTATGCCCGAGCGTGTCTTCAAGAATGTCATAGCTTTTGCCGTCGGAACCAGTCTGCGGGAAAGTGTTGCCGCCCGTGGCCATGATAAGCACATCGAAATGTAGTTTCGCGCCGCCTGCTTCAACTACAGTAAATCTGCCGTCTGCCGCTGTCCTGTCGTACTCTATATCGACGACCTCGAAGCCCGTCCTGATGTTCTCTTCGCCTGCGTACTTCACGAGTGCATCCCTTATGTCGGACGCCTTGTCCGACACGGGGAAGATCCTGTTGTTTTCCTCTTCTTTAAGCGAGATCCCGAGCTCACTGTGCACGAAGTCCATTACATCCTCTGGAGTAAAAGAAGACAGCGCAGGCTTCATGAACTTGGATGCTTCATGGTAGCCCTGCATCAGGTCCGATACGGGTTTTCTGTTAGTGATATTGCAGCGTCCGTGACCGGTAAGCAGAAGCTTTCTTCCGCACTCGGGACCTTTCTCGAGCAGGGTAAAAGACGCTCCCTCCTTCTTAAGGAAACATGCGGCCCAAAGCCCTGCTGCTCCGCCTCCTACTATGCCTGTCTTAATCAACGTGTCTCCTGCCTGCAGCCTCGGCGATACGCTCGCACAGGTCCTCGTAAACGATGCCTGTCTGTGCGGCTGCTTCAGGAAGAAGTGAAGTGTTGGTCATACCGGGAAGGTTGTTGGCCTCGATGAACCAGAAATCGGTGCCGTCATAGATCATGTCGATTCTGCCGTATGCAGTCATTCGCAGAAGGTGGAACTGGTCCTCGGCGATCTGCTTTGCTCTCGCCGTCTCCTCATAGCTTAACTGCGCAGGGCAGACATGTGTCGTAAGACCTGTCTGATACTTATTCTTATAGTCGTAGAAACCCTCGTGGGGGATGATCTCAGTGATGGGAAGGGCCTTGCCGTCGAGGATGCTGACGGTGATCTCGCGGCCCTTGATATACTTCTCAATTATGATGTGATGTTCGTATTTGTTCGCGTAATCCATGGCGTTCTCGAATTCTTCCTTGCTCTTAACGATGGATACGCCGCATGAGCTTCCGCAGCCGATCGGCTTAACGACGAACGGGAGTCCTACCTTCTCCACTACCTGCTCGAAAGTGATATTGCGGTCTCTTAACGTGAACCACGTGGAAGTCTTGAATCCTGCCTGTGCGATGATGGCCTTGGAAAGGCCCTTATCCATCGCGATAACGCAGCCGGTGTAACCGCAGCCCGTGTACTTAATGTCATATGCTTCGAGTACGGCCTGCATCTTGCCGTTCTCTCCCTGAGCGCCGTGAAGGCCAAGGAATACGCAGTCAGCTTTCTTACAGATCTCGATGACGCGGGGGCCGAGCCACTCTCTTCTTCCGCCGTGATCAGCGATAACCTTCTCGAGATCGGGCTCCTCCTCGGGAATATCGAATGAGAACAGATTGCCTGTACCCTTTCTGAACAGACCGTCAACGGGATCATCATTCTCGATGCCGTCATAAAGATCGACAAGGGCTACCTCGTGTCCCTTGCTCAAAAGTGCATTCGCGATAAGGCTCGCTGACTTCTTGGAAACATCTCTCTCGGGGCTTAAACCGCCTCCCAAAACTACGATCTTCATGGCATGATCCTCCTTGGAGTAGTTCTAGTTTAGCAATGCTGTTTTACCCTCAAATGTGCATATGCGTTACATTTGTGTTACCTGTGAGAAAAAAGCCGCGCGTATCTTAAAAGTAACGAGCATGTAAAAATGACCACAGGCTTGTTTGTTAGAATTTAAGTATATTTTTAATAATATCGAGGTACTATGCTCGCAATTTTGTACATTGCCGTTTGTGCGGTATTCGGAATATCATTCGTTAACATGTGTGTCCCCGACACTGCAAGATTCTTCACGGCCTGCTCGCCTTCGAAGAATGTCGTGAGCAAACTCCCCCCGGTGCTGTTCATCGCTCCTGCCGGAATCATCACAGGCATGCTGTGCGTCACCATGTTCAACTACTACGCCATCTATCTTCTCAATCTCGTCGTCGACGGCACCGACATGGCACGCCGCGCGGGAGTTCTCCTTACTTTCGCTGTGTTCATCATCTTAACGAGCGTGAACTTCTCCGTCTATGTTAAGAGAATCCACAAGGCGAAGCTGTCAGGCGCAGACAACGACGACAACAAGATCCCCTCTTATGTTCATTCCATGGGCAACGTGTTCTACTACGGAATCGTCACGGTCATCCTCACAGGCATCGCGACATTCCTGATGCTCTACACATATAACCTGTCCGACGGAATCCTCCGCGCAGGCTATTCCACTTTCTCGGATCTGTCGCCCCACACCGCGATGGTCTCTTCTTTCGCGGAAGGCTTCAACTTCCCTACACAGTACATGCACTACTCGGGTGACGGCATACAGTATCACTTTTTCTTCTACTTTATGGCCGGCATGCTCGAGTACTTAGGATTCTCAATCGACCTCGCTCTTAATGTACCGAGCATCATCACCATGGTCTGCTCGCTTGAGCTCCTCGGCGTGCTCGCGGTACTGCTGTCACGCAAGAAGCCCGCTTTCGTTCTGGCTCCGGTACTTGTGCTTTTCAGAAGCTCATTTAATGTCTTCTACCACATAAAGGAACTTATGGATGGAGGCATTCCTCTTAAGGCCGCGCTTCAGTCCATCGCACAGAGTTCCACCTGGTACGAGAAGACACCTTATGACGGCTGGGGCATCTGGGCCATTAACGTGTATCCCAACCAGCGTCACCTGATGCTCGGTGTCGGCGCGATGCTGATACTCATCATTCTCATGACTCCGTTCGTCAGACGCATGTGCGTAAGCATCATTAAGGCACAGGAGACTTCAGGTGTACCCGCTGAAGCTAACGGCGCCAAGACATATATTGCAACCCGGGCGGCATGGCTCTTCAGAGAGTCCGATCCTCTTAACCCCATGGGGATCACGGTGCTCGCATGCATTATCGCCTTGACCCTGCCGTTCTTCCACGGCTCGGCTCTCATCGGTGTGCTTCTCGTCCTGCTCATCATGGTACTGTTCTCGGAGACGCGTATTATCTATGCCGCGATCGCCGCTGTATCAGTTCTTTCCGCATTCATTCAGACGAAGATCTTCGCAGGAAGCGCTTCGAATGTCGTAAGCTTCAAGTACATGCCGGGCTTCGTCTGCGAGAATAAGACTCCCACCGGTATATCGAATTATCTGCTGGTCGTAACAGGTCTCACGCTGATCGTCGCAGGCATCTACGTGATCTATATTCTGGTCCGCGACATTCTCGGCAAGAAGCCCGTCTACCGCGAGCTCATGTTTCTGGCGTTCCTCGCGCCGATGATCTTCGCATTTAACTGGCAGGTATCTCTCGAGATGCTCGCGAACCACAAATTCATCCAGTTCTCGCTGATCCTGATCGATGTATTCACCGCATCCGGCATCGCTGAACTGATGGCACCTCCTGCGAAAATCAAAGATAAGCTTCCTAAGGCAGGTTACATCGCAGTGCGCACGGGACTTATCGTTCTCGCTGCCGTTCTGATCGTTCCTCTTACCGCGACCGGAGTCTCCGAATGGTGTACTTACTACAACCTCAACAAGGGTTATGTAGAAGTCAACACGGAGTCCGATCTTACGGCATGGATCATCGAGAACACCGAGCCGGATGATGTCTTCCTGACACCTCAGTGGTCGATGAACCGCTTCTTCCTCGCAGGCAGACCCGCCTACTACGGCTGGCCTTACTACGCATGGTCGGCAGGTCACGACACTTATACGCGTGAGCAGGTTTACTACTGGCTCATCTCCGGCTGTAATAATGACATCGACGCATTCAGAAGCTACTGTGCTTCCAGAGGCATCACTTACCTGATCGATGATCCGGAGTTCTTCGGATTCGAGTATCCGTCAGGCGCACTTTACAACAAGGAATTCTTCGCTGAATACCTGACGCCGGTCGCATACTTCCCTGAAGAGTCGACGACGATCTACCGCATTAACTGA